>NZ_CP166679.1:3788754-4090505 GCF_041320605.1 Arenibacter antarcticus | reverse complement strand
GTTGTTTTAAGCTGATAAACATACTATCTTGGGCGACATGAAAATAAAAACACTTGCTATAGTAGGTTGTGGTAAACTTGCCCATATTGTGGTTGAAGCCATGAATTCGGGTCTCTTGTCCCATTATCAACTTATTGGGTCCTATTCCCGAACCTTTGAAAAAGCGGAGGAAATAGCCAATTTGATTTCTAATTCACAGCCTAGTGATCTATGTATACCCTGTAAATCCATAGATGAGTTATTGGCGCTTCAACCGGACTATATCATTGAGGCGGCTTCTCCAGATTCGTTTCGGGAATTTGCCTTGTCCGCATTGAAGAACGGTTCTTCCATAGTTACCCTTTCCATTGGGGCTTTAGCAGATACATACTTCTATGAAGAGGTGAAGAAAACGGCAAGTGAAAACGATACCCGGGTACATCTCGTTTCTGGTGCCATAGGTGGTTTTGATATAATGCGGACCATTTCCCTTATGGGAAATTGTACCGTAACTTTCGATACCGAAAAAAGTCCGAATTCCCTTAAAAACACCCCGGTATACAAGGATTCCTTGCAAACTGAAAAGAAAATGGTGATGAAAGGGAACGCTATGGAAGCCATTTCCCTTTTTCCGTCTAAGGTAAATGTGGCAGTTGCAGCCTCACTTGCTACCGTAGGTCCTAAGGATATGAAGGTTTCCGTTACCTCTACACCAGATTATGTTGGAGATAGGCATCGTATAGAGGTGAAAAATGATCAGGTACATGCGGTAGTGGATGTCTACAGCAAAACGTCACAGATTGCTGGATGGAGCGTTGTGAATACCTTACGCAATATTACCTCGCCTATTGCTTTTTAAGATAAGCTTTAATATTGTACACTACCTTTTTACTTAGTCTGTTAAACGCCTGCCGTGTTCTCCCTACGGACACCTGCATGCAATATACGTTGGGGTGGTCTAAAAACCTTTCGCTCCCTAGAGCTCCTATAAGGTTTAGACTTGAACTAGCAGAGTCGAGCTATTTCACGATGACTTAAGAAATGAATTCCCATTAAATTTCTATAGCTATATGTGGGGTGGATGGAATAAAATCTATACTAGTAAACAGTATCCCTTAATGGTTATACAAAATCCACCATTTAGAATATTCCTTTCGATATTTGAAATGATTCTCCAAGAACTTTAAGTTTTTGGTTAAGGGTCTTTTTTTTCGGATTAGTAGAAATGTATTGGGCTTGTAACTGAGCGAATCCATACGGGCAATCATCCTATCATCCATCATATCCCAAAGGTTTTTTCTCCATAGGGAATCATGTTGAAACATCACTTCTCTATCTGTGGTGTTATGTGAAGATTTTAAGGTTATTTGTGTAGAAAGGGTATAAAACGGAATAGAGGATAATAAATAATCGTAGACCACTATGGTCGACTCCCTTTGGGAGGTTTCGTTAGTGATAAAATTCACCATCTCATTGGTGGAGTTAATTGCCTCGCTATTGTATGACAGCATAGAGGTTGCAGTTACCAGTAATCCCGCGTTAAAACTAGCTGCTAAAATGGCTGGTTTAAATGGGGCATTTTTGTTTACAACAAAATAGATCCCCATAAAGGCGGCAACAGAAATAGATTCGTGTATTACAGTACCATAAGAAATCCGAATAAATTCTGGTTTCAGTAACCAGCCGCATAAAATCGCTATGTACAAGACAATTAGAAAATATAAAAATGCTTTATTTAATATCGTACGAACTCTATTTCCAGTCCTAAATAATTGCGCTGAAAGAAAAATGGCCAGCATCCAAAACATAGGGAGTATATAAAAAATTAATTTATTACTGAAAACGGAAAATATAATTAAAGAGAAAATGCTTGAGTATAAAAACAATTTCGTTTCCTTTCCTGCCCTAAAAAAGATCGGGAGCTTTCTCCTATATCTTCCTAGCAAGGGTAGCCACCAAGGGAATAGTAATCCCATCACTAATGGGATATAATACCAAAAGGGTTTGGATCGATGAAAGGACTCTAGAACCACTCGCGAAAAAAGTTGCTTCTCCATAAAATAATTCCACAACTTAGGATTGTCCATCAGCACGAAGAAGTACCAACTGCCGCCTAAAAGAAGGCACAATATAAATCCTAAAATATGGTGGAAATTCATCTTATAACTTTCTCTAAAAAGAATTTTATAGGTGAGGATATAGGTGAAGATAAATATGAGGGCAACCGGACCTTTGGTAAGTAGTCCAAAGGCAGTTAAAATATAGAACAGGTACAGGGCAAAAAACGTTCTTTTAAGGGTGTAGTATTGCCAAAAATAGATTGCCCCTAGGATAAGTGTGGTAAGATAGGCGTCCGTGGTTAAATTCCTACTCGATAGCAACACTATCGGCATAGAAAAATAAATGAGGCCTGATACAAAAGCTATTTTTTTGTTTTTGAACAGCAAATTGGCTATTCCGTATACAAAGAGTAATTGTAGTACAACAGCTATTTGTAGAAAGAATCTAGCGCCAAATTCATTCACTCCAAAGATGCGGTATCCTAAAGTAGTAATATAGTAGGTAAGGGGAGGTTTATGATAGTGGTATATCCCCAGAAGTTCTGGATGTATATAATCACCAGACCGGAACATTTCCCTACTGATTTCAGCATACCGGGCCTCACTGGTTTCCGCTAAACCATAAGAACCTATACCAGATATGAGAAGTATAAAAACAAGAGATAGAAACAAAAAATAATACCGAAATGTAGTTATTCTAGATACTATTGCTTCCATCACGGTTGTTCATGTCATGGCCTTGATCCTGCCCGCCCAATCAAGGTACAAAAAACTTAGTGATCACAATGATTTGTATCCCAGAAAACTACGTAGATAATTATAGGGCCGACCTTTTTTATAGGGGTCGGGTCGAGTGATCTATTGCCTACAATTATATAAGATACAACCCTTTTTGGCAAGCTATTTGATAACTTTATAATTCACATAAAAATAAAAATAAAAGTAAAATGAGAAAAACGATTTTGGTATTTGGTATGCTTGGTATTTTGGTAATGTCCTGTAAAAACAACGAAAAAAAGATGGACACCACTCCTAGTGTTGAAAAATCGACCGAAAATCCTGCCGTGCATAATAATGCTTCCGATATGCACACTTCACAGATTGCATTGGACTGGGTGGGAACCTATGAGGGAACATTGCCTTGTGCTAGTTGTGAGGGCATAAAAACCAAAATATCCCTAACGGCTGATGGCACCTATAATAGTGATATTGAATATATGGGTGAAGAAGACGGAAAGTTTACTGAAAATGGAAAGTTTAAATGGAATGCCAAGGGGGATATTATTACACTCCAAATGGCAGACGGAGGTAAACAAATGTACAAGGTGGAGGAGAATGCTATTGTATTCTTAAATTCTGATGGGGAAGTCAATACAGGACAATTGGCGGCCTATTATGTGCTTCCTAAAAAATAGAACACCTAATTTGTGCCAGCTATTAGGATTTTAGATATCTCAATAGCTGCGAATAATGGCATCGTACCCGAGTTGGAATAATAATAAATTTCGGCAATAAAGGCATTAATAAAATTAGCTTTTGGCGTATATTAGCTTTAATACCTACTGCTACCCTATCTTTATGTAAGCTATCGTTCTAAAAAATTATACAATGAATTTAACGAACAAATATTCTGGCTTATTTACCGATCAATATCAACTATCCATGGCCGAAGGTTACTTTTTAACGGGAAGGCGAAGTGACAGTGTCAATTTCGATTATTTCTTCAGAAAGAATCCCTTTGGTTCTGGATTTACCATTTTTGCGGGATTGCAAGATCTCTTTGAGCTGATTCTAGATTTTAAGTTTGATCAGGATGCCATCGATTTTCTTCACAAAAGAGGATTTCATAGTGATTTTCTCGATTATTTAAAAGACTTTCAGTTTCAGGGGACTATATATGCACCCAAAGAAGGAGAGGTTATCTTTCCCACAGAACCGGTGGTCAGTGTGGAAGGAACTATTATTGAATGTCAATTATTAGAAACTGTTCTACTCAATACGCTTAACTTTCAATCGCTTATAGCAACCAAAGCAAATAGATTGAGGCACTCTGCCGGTGACAGGACGTTAATGGAATTTGGCATGCGCAGGGCGCAGGGGTGGGCAGTAATTCACGGTAGTAGGGCAGCCGTAATAGGCGGAGTAGATAGCACCTCTAATGTGCTAAGTGCCTATTTGTATGGTTTGGAATCTTCAGGGACCCAAGCCCATTCATGGATACAAAGTTTTGAGGACGAGTTAACCGCCTTTAGAAAATTCGCTGAAACCAGACCAAAACATTGTGTGTTGTTGGTAGATACCTACCATACTTTAAATAGTGGAGTTCCAAATGCGATTATCGTAGCTAAGGAGATGGCAGAAAGGGGAGAGCAACTTTCCGCCATTAGATTAGATAGCGGGGACCTGGCCTACCTTTCAAAAAAAGCACGAAAAATGTTGGATGATGCCGGATTAAAAGAAGTGAAGATAATGGCCTCTAACCGGTTGGACGAGTATATTATTAAAAGTCTAATAGATCAGGGAGCCAAAATAGACGGTTTTGGGGTAGGCGGTAATTTAATCACTGGTCAAAAGGATGGAGCGTTGGATGGGGTGTATAAATTAAGCCAAGTTAATCATAGACACACGATAAAACTATCGGAGGATGTTTATAAGCGGACGCTTCCTGGCAAAAAAAAAATTGTGAGGTATTATAACGACGATGATAAATTCTACGCAGATGCCATTGTGTTGGCTGAAGAAAATGTAGCGGATATAGCGACTATCTATCACCCCCAATACACCGATAAAAAATCGATTGTAACGGGATTAAAAAGTGAAGTCTTAATTTCAAAAGTGTTTGAAAAAGGAAAGGCACTGTTTAAGGAAAAAGGAATACACGAAATTTCGGAATATAGGAAATTAAGGGTTTCTCAATTAACTGAGGACCATAAACGGTTTGAGTTTCCACATAGATACAAAGTAGGTTTAAGTGAATCCCTAATCGATTTGAGGGATACATTAATATCGGATATTAAAAATAAATAATACGGATTATTTTTTATTGCTTTTGGGGTGTTGTAGGCAATCACCCCATGGTGAATACTTTAGCAAATAACGCCAATTGTTTAGTTCTCTGCGGTTTTTTGCCATCCTAACAATTAGCATAAATGATAAAAAAGATTTCTATTAAAAATTATGTGTGATAAATCTTGAAAATTGTTACCTTGTTAAGTTATATCAGTGATTGTAACATAATATAAGCCTGTAAGGGCGTCAATTTTTTCCTATTAAAGGTTTACCGTATTGGATGGGAAATAACTATCACTAAATAACCATCATAAACAACTTTATTTTATGGATTCGTTTCGTTTTATACCCTTTCTGTTCCTATTTTTTTATCTAGCTATAATTTTCGGAATCCTGTATGTGATTTATAAATGGGTAAGCCGATTTATCGCTTTAAAGCAAGAGCATAACGATCTCCTCAGAGAAATTATAAACAGAATGGATAATAAATAATGTTATTGGGCTTTAAGGCGCAAAAACCACTTTAATTTTTTAAACACCTTCTGTTTTAATTCTCGTAAAGGATTAAATACTTTAAAGTCTGTAATCTTCATTTGCGACCTAGTTTGCAAAGTGGTCAATACTATGCAAATACTAGATTAACTTAAATTAAGATGCCTAAGGAATGGGTCGAGGACTTAAGGAAATCTTTACCAGTAGGACATAAGGCCAAAATACCTTCACATAACAATGAAAATAAGAGAAACAAATGATCTTATCGCAAATAGTTGAGCTAAGTCTACCTCTGACCAATCCAGTATTAAAATTTCTTTTAATACTAGTGATCATCCTATTTGCGCCAATCCTACTTAATAAATTTAAAATACCTCCTCTTTTAGGACTAATCATTGCAGGTGCGGTGATAGGACCTTTTGGGTTTAATTTAATGGAGCGCGATAGTAGTATCATACTTTCGGGAACGGCGGGACTTTTGTATATTATGTTTCTGGCTGGATTGGAAATTGACCTGGTTGATTTTAAAAAAAACAGAAACAAAAGTATTGTTTTCGGCCTATATACTTTTACCATTCCCATGACCTTAGGAATACTATCTGGCCTATATATATTGGGGTTTTCTACCGAAACTTCTGTACTATTGGCAAGTATGTTCGCTTCTCATACACTTATAGCTTATCCTTTGATTAGTAAATTAGGGGTTGCAAAAAATAAAGCGGTAAATATCACCGTTGGCGGCACCATGATTACGGATGTCTTAGCACTTTTAGTGCTAGCGGTAATTGTTGGAATGACCACCGGGGAGGTAAATACAGAATTTTGGCTAAGGTTGTCCATCTCTATTGTAGTTTTTGGCCTGATTGTTACGCTTCTTTTTCCTATTATTGGAAGGTGGTTTTTTAAACGATTTGACGACAATGTTTCCCAGTATATTTTTGTTTTGGCAATGGTCTTTCTCGGTGCGGTGCTTGCTGAAATAGCGGGAATAGAAGCCATAATAGGAGCGTTCTTGGCCGGATTGGCCCTTAACAGACTCATTCCCCACACCTCTCCCTTGATGAATCGAATAGAATTTGTGGGGAACGCCATTTTTATTCCCTTCTTTCTCATTGGCGTGGGCATGCTCATTGATTACCGAGTTTTTTTTAAGGATATGGAAACGATTAAGGTGGCCTCGGTAATGATAGTTGTAGCTACTTCTTCCAAGTTTCTTGCGGCTTGGCTGACCCAAAAGACGTATAAATTATCTGTTAATCAACGAAGATTGATATTTGGTTTGAGCAATGCACAGGCAGCTGCAACCTTGGCGGCGGTATTAGTGGGGTATAATATTATTTTGGGAGAGACTGAGACGGGGGAGCCTATCCGATTGCTAAGCGAAAGTATTTTAAGCGGGACAATATTAATGATTCTGTTTACCTGCACCATAGCCTCATTTGTGGCTCAGAAAGGTGCTAAAAATATTGTACTTGCAGAAAATCTAGACGCAGGAATAGAGGAAGAAGAAGAGGAAGAAAAAATACTGATCCCTATCAGTAATATTGATACCATGGATGAGTTGATCAATTTAGGGGTAACCATAAAGTCTAAAAAAAATAAGGAAGGATTGTATGCGCTTAGTATTGTTGATAATAAATCAATGGACGGTTCGGCCCATAAACAGGCTAAAAAATTATTGAATATGGCAGCCGTTACCGCCTCGGCTACAGATCATTTGGTGCACCAACTTCTTAGGTACGATTTAAATATTGTAAATGGAATAACAAGTGTGGTCAAGGAGCATAAAATGAGTGATTTAATTTTAGGCCTTCATATTAAAAAAGGTATCTCAGACTCCTTTTTGGGGCACCTCACCACGGGAATATTGACCAAATGCAATACCACAACTTTAATTTATAAGCCCGCCCAGCCTTTAAATACCATTAAAAGACATATTATCATAGTTCCTGAAAATGCAGAAAAGGAAACAGGGTTTTTATTTTGGTTGATAAAAGTCTGGAACATTGCTAGAAACTCGGGTGCGAAACTGTTGTTTTATGGAAATATAGACACCCTAGAGGTCATTAAAGTAGTGCAATCAAAACACCCTATTGAATGTGATTTTATAGAGTTTAATGATTGGAACGATTTTTTAATACTGTTGAGGAACTTTCACAAAGATGACAATCTTATTATTGTGATGAGCAGAAGAGACAAAATTTCTTATCATAGTAATATGACCAATATTCCAACTTATCTCAATAACTATTTCAAAGATACCAGCTATATATTGATATATCCGATGCAAGCAGGGATAACTGATCATTCTAAAATTGATTTGACAAATCCGACCTTTCTTGAACCCTTAGATAAACTGGAGGATATGGGCAAAACGATTGCGAAATTGTTCAGGAGTAAATAAGGGCTGCTAGTTGAAAACAAAATTGGTAATATTAAGTTTTGTGATATCCGGTAGGTGGGAAGAGGGTTTGAAAATGTGACTCTTTTTTAGTCGATTTAATTCAACTCCTGACAGGAATCCAGTAGTAATTTTAAAGTTAAAAAATCCCTGGGACTAGCCTCTCCCGAATATATATATAATGGAGTATATCTTTTTAATTGGTACAATTCATTGGTGTACTAACTTCAACTAAAGCTAGAAAAGCTTAGGGAAATTAGGCACAAAATCGATTAAATTAAGTTCCAGAAAAGGATTAAAGTCGCATTAGACCGTAATAACCTGGATTCCCATATCCTCTAGTTTAGTCAATATCTTAGGGGAAATTCCTTTGTCCGTAATTATTTGATCAATTTGATCGAGATGGCATATTCTAGCAAAACTCTTTTTCCCAAATTTCGAAGAATCTGCCAACACTATTGTTTTCTGGGCGGAGGCCAACATTTTTTTATTCAACTGAGCCTCTTCCAAATTGGTGGTAGTCAGCCCGTAATCTAAGTCTATTCCATCCACACCTAAAAAGAATTTACTACAGGAAACATTCTCCAATATGTGTAGCGCATAGCTACCTACTACAGAAGCAGAACTATGTCTAACGTATCCACCCAATTGCAAGACGTCCACATCTTTGAATTTTATAAGCTCCAATACCACAGGAAGGGATGATGTAATTGCCATTAATTTTCCGATCGGTCTAATACATTTGGCCAAGGCCTGTACGGTGGTACCCGACCCGATTAGGATGGAATCGTTTTCTACAATAAGTGCAGCCGCAGTCTGGGCTATTCCGCTTTTTTCTTCAACGGATATTTTTTCTTTTTCGGTTACATGCCTATCATTTATATAGGGATCCTCCAAAGAGGCACCTCCATGGGTGCGGAATAAGAGTCCTTTGTCTTCCAAGAACTTTAAGTCCTTTCGTATCGTAACTGCCGAAACCTTTAACGCTTTACAAAGATCTAGTACTTCAACATACTTATCTTTTTCTAATTTATCCAATATATACTGGTGTCTTTTCATGACTGCACGATAATCGATATAATGGGGTTTTGGTCCCTTTTAATATTTTTCTTTATGGTCCTCTTTAGAGGTATCTAATTTTTCCTCAAAGTACGAAATAAATTGTTTTAAGACTACTAAAGTACAACAAAACGGAACTAATTATTATATTTGAAGACTCTTTTCCCATATTATATGGCAATTTAAGCCTATTCTTTTTCGAATGTATCTAACTAAATGCTTCATTAATTTTCATTTTCGCTTTTAAATGTTTTGAGTTAATATTATTTTCATTAATATTGACTAAAATTGAAACATATCGTAAGTGAATATATTTGAAAGAAAATCAATATTACAACATCTGGATTCCTCTGAGAAATGGGATGTAATAATTATTGGAGGTGGTGCCACTGGATTGGGTGTAGCCTTAGACAGTGTAGTACGTGGCTATAAAACGCTATTACTTGAGCAGGTAGATTTTGCAAAAGGCACCTCGAGCAGGAGTACAAAACTCGTGCATGGTGGGGTTCGTTATTTGGCCCAAGGTGATTTGGGACTGGTAAAGGAGGCCTTGTACGAAAGAGGGTTGATGTTGAAAAACGCACCCCATTTGGTAAAAAACCAGTCCTTCATTATTCCTAACTATAAATGGTGGGACGGAATGTTTTATACGGTAGGCTTAAAGGTATACGATCTTCTGGCAGGCAGGTTAAGTTTAGGGAAATCCGTCCATATTGGCCGCAAGGAGATTTTAGGGCGATTAAAAACACTTAAGGAGGGTAAGCTAAAGGGAGGAGTGCTCTATCATGACGGTCAGTTTGACGATTCCCGACTGGCTGTAAATATTGCGCAAACCTGTGTAGAAAAAGGAGCCACGGTATTAAACCATTTCCAGGTTGTAGAATTAACAAAGGATGGGCAAGGTGTCATAAATGGTGTTGTAGCCAAGGACATGGAGACAAATCAAGAGTATGTGCTACCTTCCACTGTGGTCATAAATGCCACGGGAGTCTTTACGGATCAAATATTGAAAATGGATAATAAGGATGCGATAAATATGGTCCGTCCTAGCCAAGGGATCCATCTTGTTCTGGATAAATCTTTTTTACCAGGAGAAGACGCAATCATGATTCCTAAGACCGATGACGGTCGGGTGTTGTTTTTGGTTCCCTGGCATAACAGGGTGCTAATAGGCACTACGGATACGGTATTGAACGACCATAGCCTTGAGCCAGTTGCCCTTGAAGAGGAAATCGATTTTATACTCCAAACAACCAATAAGTATCTCACCAAAATAGTTTCAAGAAAAGACGTGCTAAGTATTTTTGCTGGACTTAGGCCCTTGGCGGCGCCGCAGGATGGATCCGAGAAAACCAAAGAAATATCCAGAAGCCATAAAATAATTATTTCAAAATCTCAACTGGTAACCATTACAGGTGGAAAATGGACGACGTATAGAAAGATGGCACAAGACACATTGGATAAGATTATTCGTATCGGAAAACTCCCCAATAGGGAATGTGGTACGGAACATCTTCCGATTCACGGTGCAACGGTAGACATTGATACCAGCAATCATCTATATATTTATGGATCTGACCGCAAAGCCATTTTGAGAATGCTGAAAGAATCTCCAGAATTAGGTGAAAAATTACATCCTAATCTAGAATATCTCTGTGTAGAAGTGCTGTGGGCTGCCCGCTATGAAATGGCAAGAACAATTGAAGATGTACTTGCCCGTAGGGTAAGGATATTGTTCCTTGATGCTAAAGCTTCCATTGAAATCGCTCCAAAAGTAGCAAGAATCCTAGCTATGGAATTGGATAAGGACCTAGAATGGCAAGAAAAACAAGTTATAGAGTACAGGGCCATGGCAGCGCAATATGTGTTGCTAAAAAATACCACCCTAGCTTTTGATGATCACTCAAAAATTAATCAATAAACCTAGACTTCCAATATGGAGAAATATATACTTGCCCTAGACCAGGGCACCACAAGTTCCCGAGCTGTTATTTTTGACAAAAAGGGGAATATTGTTTCAACCGCTCAAAAAGAATTCACGCAATACTTTCCCAAGCCGGGTTGGGTAGAACACGATCCAATGGAAATATGGTCTACTCAGGCTGGAATGGCGGCAGAGGTGGTCGCAAAAAGAGGGCTGAGTGGTGCTAATATTGCTGCTATAGGTATTACCAACCAACGTGAAACTACGGTTGTTTGGGATAAGAAAACAGGGGAACCTGTTTATAATGCTATCGTATGGCAAGACAAACGTACCGCAGATTTCTGCGATGAGCTTAAAGCAGCTGGTAAGATGGACCTTATAAGGGAAAAGACTGGATTAGTTATTGATTCCTACTTCTCTGCAACAAAAGTGAAATGGATACTAGACAATGTTAGCGGGGCTAGAAAACGGGCCGAAGCTGGCGAGTTGTTATTTGGAACCATAGATTCTTGGTTGATTTGGAAAATGACTCAGGGAGAACTACATATTACCGATGTAACCAATGCGAGTAGGTCACTTATTTTCAATATTAATACGTTGGAATGGGATGAAGAGCTATTAGACCTGTTCACTATTCCTAAAAATATGTTGCCACAGGTTAAGCAATCTAGCGAGGTCTATGGTTATACCCACCCCAATTTCTTTAACCAAAAGATCCCCATTGCCGGAATTGCAGGTGATCAGCAAGCAGCGCTTTTTGGACAGATGTGTACAAAACCAGGGATGGTAAAAAACACTTATGGAACGGGTTGTTTTATGCTGATGAATATTGGCGATAAACCTATAATTTCCACAAATAACCTTTTAACTACCATCGCCTGGAAAATTAATGGCAAGACCCAATATGCTCTAGAGGGAAGTATATTTATTGCAGGGGCAGTAGTTCAGTGGCTGAGGGATAGCCTGAAAATAATCAACACTTCATCGGAAGTAGAGAGTTTGGCGGCATCAGTGGAATGTTCCGAAGGTATCTACTTTGTCCCAGCCTTTGCTGGTTTGGGAGCACCGCATTGGAACCAAAGAGCACAAGGCACAATTTTTGGACTTACCCGAGGTAGTACCGATGCGCATATTGCACGGGCGGCATTGGAATCTATCGCATATCAGACCATGGATGTTTTAAAGGCTATGGAGGCTGATTCTGGGGTATCTATAAAAGAACTTAGAGTAGATGGAGGGGCAACAGTGAACGATCTTATGATGCAGTTTCAATCTGATGTCCTGAATACAAAAACAGTACGTCCAAAAGTGGTTGAAACCACAGTGATGGGGGCTGCATATTTGGCTGGACTCGCGGTTGGCTATTGGAAAGATCTCGAAGAAATTCAAAAAATATGGCAAACGGATGTCCATTTTACCCCAACGGAAAATCGAAAGGAAATAGAAAACGGAATCAAAGGATGGTACAGAGCGATTGATGCGCTTCAGTATTGGACGGAACAAAAATAACAACCACAATTTTTAAATTATGACACCATTTATAGCAGAAATTATCGGTACAATGTTGCTAATCCTTTTAGGAGGGGGCGTTGTCGCTAATGTAGTATTAAATTTAACCAAAGGTCAAAATAGTGGTTGGATCGTTATCACAACGGGTTGGGCATTGGCAGTCTATGTTGGAGTAGTAGTCGCTTCCCCATATAGCGGCGCACATCTTAATCCGGCCGTGAGTATAAGTTTGGCGGTTGCAGGTATATTTCCTTGGCAGGAGGTGCCTTCCTATATTTTAGCACAGTTTATTGGTGCGATGATTGGGGCAAGTCTGGTTTGGGCGATGTACAGAAAACATTTTGAAGCCACCAGTGATAGTGGATTGAAAAAGGCGGTATTCTGTACAGATCCAGCAATTCGGGATACGGGCGCCAATTTTATAAGTGAAACTATAGGTACTTTCGTTTTAATGTTTGCGGTACTTTATTTTACTAATGCCACAATTACTGATCAAGAAACTGTTATCGGACTTGGGTCGCTAGGGGCTTTGCCTGTCGCATTGGTAGTCTGGGCTATTGGGCTGTCACTGGGAGGAACAACAGGTTATGCCATAAATCCGGCGAGGGACTTAGGGCCTAGGATTGTTCATGCTATTTTGCCTATAAAAGGAAAGGGGACTAACGATTGGAGTTACGCATGGATCCCGGTATTGGGGCCTATCTTTGGAGGTACATTGGCAGCACTGCTTATGTTGTCGCTTTCTTAAGCCTATTGGTACAGCCAGCTTCACTATTATAGTTAAGGTAGTAATGCATAAGTAGTTGTAAACATTGAATTATACTAATTTCGTTTTACTTCATTATATATTTTAATCTTTCATTTAATTTTAGTAATCAAATTATTTTATGTATTATTGAATTTGTTTATAATTATTCGAAATAATAGTGGTAATCCCATAAACTTACATCCATTAATGAAAACGTGATTCTAAATCTAAAAGTGTATGCAAGCATCGCAAAATAACCATGTGAAGGATAATGAAAGAACTTAATGTTCTCTTAATGTCCAAATTGGTTTAAGAAATTACTTTTGATCCGAAAATTTTATTAAATAATTAAATTCAAATGAAAAAAGTTAACCTACTATTTACACTACTGTTGTTATTTTCGATAACATCGTTTACGTATGGACAAACTATAACCGGCACTGTTTATGCCGATGGAAGTCCATTGCCAGGAGCTACTGTTCTTGAAAAAGGCACAACTAATGGGGTTATTACTGATTTTGATGGTGTTTTTAAATTAAATACTCCAAAGAAGGAAACCACATTGATCATTTCCTTTTTGGGATACACTACTAAAGAAGTAGTGGCGACCACAGGGAAACTTCAGGAAATTACATTGACTGAAGATGCAAGCGCCCTAGATGAGGTGGTGGTCACCGCACTTAACATTACTAGGGAAGAAAAGTCTTTGGGATATTCCATAGCCACAGTGGATGGGGAGGATATAAACAAAGCAGTAACTGGGAACTGGTTGAATGGTATGTCTGGGAAAGTCGCCGGATTAACCTTTGATCAAGCTGGTACTGGGCCAAGCGGATCCATTAGGGTGACTTTAAGGGGAGACCAATCTTTAAACTATGGGAGTAATGAAGCTCTCTTCGTAGTAGATGGGGTTCCCATAACTTCTGGGTCAACGGCAACCAAAAGCGTAAGTAACTATGCACAGGGCGATGCCCCAATCGATTATGGAAACGGGATAAGTGACCTTAACCCCGATGATATTGCATCTGTATCCGTGTTAAAAGGTCCTGCCGCAGCCGCATTATATGGCTCAAGAGCCGCTAACGGAGCTATTGTAATTACCACAAAATCTGGAAGAAAAAGTAAGGGCCTTGGTGTAACCGTAAGTTCCTCGGTAACCTTTGAACAAGCTGGATACTTTCCAGATTTCCAAACAGAGTATGGGAATGGTTCTGATATGGGACAAGGAGAGTATTCCTTATGGGAATTAACTCCCGAAATGGCACCCGATGGTGTAGCCGTACCTAGACGTTATTCTCGTTATACCTTCGGGGAAAAATTTGATTCCAATAAATTACGTTATCTATATGAATCTAAAAACTGGGATACAGGCGAGTTTACAAAACTGCCATGGGAGTATAAAGACGATTGGTATACCGGACTGTTCCAAACCGGACTTACTACTAGTAATACGGTTAGTCTAAGTGGGAGCAATGGTAAAGGTACTTCAACACGATTTTCGGTAACCGATTATAAAAATGATTGGATCCTACCAAATACTGGTTTTGATAAGAAAACCATCTCCGTGGCCTTTAATACGCCTATCAGTGATAAGATAAAATTTAATACAAAGATCAATTATTACCTTCAGAGCAGTGACAATATGCCAGGTGGAGGATATAGCGAAAGTAATCCAATGTATGCATTGGTATGGGGCTTTAACGTAAACAGTACGGATTCCTGGAAAAAAGAATATTTTGACGGACGCTTTAATTACGCCAACTGGGATGCACAAGGTGAAAATGGACAGGGACTTGTTTTCCCTTCTACTAGTGGATTTAATCCATATCGTACCTTATATGAAGCTGTTAACGGCTACGATAAAAACAGGGTTTTTGGGAACGTTGGCCTAACCTTCGATTTAATGGAGGGCCTAACCTTAGATGTGGGCGCAGGATTGGATTGGTCGGATGAGTTTAGAACGCAACAAAGACCTTTCTATACCACTGGCAATCAAGACGGTTTTTATAGGGAACAAACGGTTCGCGTTATAGAGAACAATAACGATTTTATGTTGCGCTATGTCAATAACAAACTGGCGGATGGTCGTTTTGGTCTTTCCACTTTCGTAGGAGGAAATAATAGAATCAACCAATATCATAACAACAGACTTACCTTAGACAAACTTGGGGAAGAGGGAATCTACCATACTACCAACCTACCTACAGGAGTAATTCCAGAACCGTATAATTACAGAAGTAAAAAAATTGTAAACAGTTTATTCGGGATGGCGTCATTAAGCTGGGACGACACTTATTATTTAGATATCACTGGCCGAAATGACTGGTCCAGTACGCTTTCTAGAGGTAATTGGTCGTTCTTCTATCCATCAGTAGCGACTAGTATTCTGGTAGACAGAATATTGGATTTTAGATCGAATGTCCCTTGGATAGATTTCACCAAATTAAGATTTTCTTGGGCAAATGTTGGGAATGATACTTCCCCTTATTCCTTAGATCAGTATTATGGAAACTCTTCTTACCCTGGAGGTTACACCCTGCCAGGTACTATTCCGGACCCGTTAATTAAACCCGAAAACGTGGAAAGCTGGGAAGCGGGAATAGAAGCCAAACTTTTCAAAAATCGTGTGGGGTTCGACGTAACTCTGTATCAGTCTTCAACAACCAATCAGATAGTTTCGGTTGATGTGGATCAAATTACAGGGGCCACTGGAATGAAAATAAATGCTGGAGAAATTACCAATAGAGGTATTGAAGTTACGGCCAACTTTGCGCCAGTAAGAAGTCAGGACTTCGATTGGTCCTTTGATCTCAACTGGTCTAAAAACAAGAATAAATTGGTGAGTTTACAAGATGGTTGGGATCCAAACGAACCGCTTCAAACCGATATGGGAACTACCATTGGAAATAGAACCTATATCTATTCCTATGTAGGTCAAGAAATGCACGTTATCTACGGTAGAGGTTTTCAAAGAGCACCTGAAGGGTCTTTTTATACCGATGAAAATGGCGAACAGGCAGATGCATCAGGAATGCACCTTGTTAATGCTAGCGGGTATCCTATTCTAGATGAATCTCCAGATCGCAAAATTGGAAATGTAAATCCAGATTGGCGAGGAGGAATGGTACAACGTTTTAGGTACAAGAACCTTTCATTGACGGCTGCATTCTCAGGGCAAATGGGCGGAAACACTTTTTCCGTGACCAATTTTGCCTTGTCTTACCAAGGGAAATTAAAAAACTCTCTGGAAGGTAGGTATGATGGACTGGTACACCCAGGGGTGAATGTGGTAACTAATACCGACGGATCAATGAGTTACACCAAGAACAATACAGTAACCCAAAATATTCAGACGTATTACAACTCCTATATCTGGAACCGTAACAATACGGAGATGAATACTTTTGACACTTCTTATTTGAAATTAAAGGAAGTGCGTCTTGACTACAAACTCCCTCAACGATTTTTAGAAAAAACAAAGCTATTTCAAGATATCAGTTTAGGGGTTTATGCAACCAATATATTTACCATTACCGATTTCCCACAATATGATCCAGATACAGGGATGCTAAATGGATCAAATATTTACAAAGGAATAGAATCCATGTCATTCCCAATGACTAGGTCTTATGGTTTTAACGTAAAATTCTCATTCTAATTAATCAGGATATGAACACATTGAAGAAAATTATATTTATTGGAGCTATAGTAGGGATGTCTTTTTCCTGTACTTCTGATTTTGAAGAGATAAATACCAACCCCAACCGAACAACGGTTGGGAAAATAAAAACTAGTGGAATGTTCGAGCCGTTGTTATATAACGGTGCCAATGCATGGATGAACTATTCTTGGTATTGGAACAATGAGCTGATTCAGTTCACTGCATTTACAGGAGGAACTACGCGTCAGGAACACAGATACTTTATTAGTGATGGAAACTGGCAAAATGTTTGGGATCTTTACACCCGTTATGCAAATAACGCGTTACATATGCAAGATCTGAGCATAGAGCAAGATGAAAAGTCGTTAGAAGCCATTGCGATGACACTTAAAGTCTTATACATGTCCAACCTTACGGATATGTTTGGAGATGTTCCTTATTCCGAGGCCTTTACCGCACGGAAACTAAATGGAACCACCAAACCGAAATTCGACTCCCAAAAAGAAGTGTACGAACATATGTTTGCTGACCTTATGGCGGCCAATGAAATATATGCCAGCAAACCCATTTTTCAAAAACCTGCCTTGGACGGTATGTATAAAGGATCTATGGAGCAATGGCAAAAATTCAACAATTCATTGTATTTAAGATTGCTCAATAGGGTTAGCGGTCGTAGTGAGATGAATGTTGGGGCAAAAATGAGCGAGATTCTTAACAATCCCGCTAAGTTTCCCATATTCACTTCAAATAGTGATAATGCAACGGTAATATTCTCAGGGAACGATCCTTACCGTAGCCAGTTTTCTGATAGTAATGAGGGTAGTTTTACGAGCTCTGGTAGAAAATTGACCGAGCAACTGATAAAAATGACTGTACTCACCGATAATAACGATAACCAAGTTTATGAAGATCCGCGCCTTTCAATTTTTGGAAAGAAGAATCCAAATCTAAGTGTAAATCCTAATAATATATGGAAAGGTACTATTGCAGGAGTTTCGGAACAAGATCAGAGCGCTGCCGACCGTGGTTCCTCATGGCTCAACGCTGCCGTATTTGTAAGATCTGATGCTCCTGGCACTTTTATGGACTATGCCGAAGTTCAATTCATTTTGGCAGAAGCCGCTTTAAAAGGAACTATCCCTGGAGGGGAAAGCGCAGCAAAAACATATTACGAAAACGCAGTTGAGGCTTCCGTAGAAAAATGGGCGGAAATGGGACAATACAGTCAAATCCCAGTAAGTATTCAAAGCACGGATATTACCGCGCTGCTGACTTCTGACTTGGCATCTTGGGACGCTGCTTCCAATAAGGAAGAATTAATAGGAAATCAAAAATATTTATCCCTATTCTTTATCGGGATGGAAGCTTACCATGAATACCGACGTACTGGATATCCTGAATTAACAATTGGGAATGGCGCTAATTTTAATGATTATATCCTTCCTACCCGTTTTGCATACCCTACCACAACCATGGCTACTAATAATGAAAACGCGCAAGAGGCCTTACAGAGAATGGGGGGGGAGAACAATATGAAAACTCCAGTATGGTGGAGCAAACAAGCTATTGAGGAAGGAAAATAATAACCGTTTAAATTTAGAATAAAAAATAACCAACTAAAAATGATGAAAGAAACTATTAACCTTAAAAACCAAGGAAGCATGTTCACTAAGAATAAAGTAAGAAAAAAAGGAATCCGGTTACTGTTTGTGCTAACCTTGTTCGCTTTACCTCTAATTTTTACCTCGTGTAATGAAGATGAGGCCGAGTTTTCGGGAGAGCCTTTTTTCATGATCGAAGAAAATCCGACCGGACTTTCCGTTGGGGTTGCTGGGGAAACAAAAACCTATATAGTACGCTCCAATCGCCCTTGGAAAATTGTTTCTCAGGGAGAAGTAGAATGGGTAAAGGCCTTTCCAGCTGAAGGGAAAGATGATGGAGTTTTTAAAATTGTTGTGTCTGAAAATGACGGTTTTGATCCCCGTACAATAAATTTTGCTTTTGTGGTTGATGGGAATGAGCAACCGCTTCTTTTTCGTGTAGACCAAGAGGCCAATGTACCTTATATTACACTGGAAGTTTCGGATAATGGGGTAGCTACTCCCTCTGCCCAAGGCGAAGTAAACATAGCAGTGAAAGCAAATGTGATATGGACTTATGCCTTAGAGGACGCTAGTTGGCTTTCCGAAATAGAGATGACGGAACAAGGAATTAAATTACTTGCAGATAGGAATTATGGTGAAGAACGCTCCACCACGGTAACTATCAGCTCAGCACTACACCCTACTTTGGCAAAGGAAACTGTTATTACTCAATCTGCCGGAAATATAATTCTAGAGGAAGACTTTAATTGGTTAACCTATGGAAGCCCTATATTTTATGCTTGGAACGATCCCAACGAGATAAGAATGGATCAGTGGACCGATGAAGAAAAGGCCAAAGGATGGACCAGTACCGAAAGCGAACTTTCAAGCGGTCAGCAAATAGTATATGCCCGTCCTGGATTTGTAAAGTTAGGAAAAACCGGAGTTGGAGGAGATCTAATATCTCCAGCCTTGGCTGCTTTAGAGGGGCCAACCAAAGTCCTTGTTACTTTTAAGGCTGTTCCTTATAAAACTAAAGGAGGTTCACAAGATGATAATATCCTTCACGTTAGTGTTATTGGCGATGGAGCCACCAACGTGAGCACGTTTACCATAGACAACTGGCCAGAGTACGATGAGAATTTTGATGCAGCTAAAACATGGCAAGAAGAATCGGCACATTATGAATTTATCATTACAGGCGCCACTGCTGCGACAAAACTTAAGTTTTTAGGGGGAGATTATAACCTCGTAGGTATTGGAGCTGGTAAGAACCGTATTTTCATTGACGATATCAAAGTAGAAATAATCGATTGATAAAACTAGATTTTAAATGGACCATACAAGAAGAAAATTTATAAGAATAGGGGGCCTGTCAACCATCGCGGGTTTAAGTGGAATAGGGTTGGCGTTTACTAGTTGTCAAGATAATGACCCTATTGTTATTGATGAAAATAACAATTTAAATATCACAGGGGTTTCCATCCCTTCCAGTCTAGATGTAAAGCAAGGGGAAACCATTACCCTAACAGGAAAAGGGTTTAAAATGGGGGATAGGATAAAGTTAACCTCTACGCTGGATAGCAGTATAACCTATAGCAGTGAGGTGACCGCCATTAATAATGGAACGGTCACCTTTACCGTACCCGACGGATTAACTACTGGAAACTACCAGCTTAATGTGATCCGTGGGACAAAAGACCTTCTTTTGGGCGCAATGCTCCTTAATTTGACGGCAGATATCAATATCCCAGATATTGCTGGGATGACCGTAAAAGGGCAAGTGTATTCTGATGGAGAAGGGATTCCCGGGGTGGTTGTTTCTGATGGTTATGAGGTGACGGTTACGGATGAGCAGGGGGTATATTACCTTCCATCTCAAAAGAGAATTGGATTTGTTTTTATTTCCATACCGGCTAATTACGAAGTAACCAATTCGGGGAAAGCACCACAATTCTTTAAACGATTAAGTAATAACACCACCACCGTTGAACAAAAGGACTTTTCCCTAATCAAGGTTGACAATGAGAATCATGTGGTTATTCCTTTGGCAGATTGGCATTTGGCCAATAGAAACAATGATTTACAACAATTTACTGGTACGGTATTGCCAGATGTGAATACCACTATAGATCAGTATGCGGCAGACGGTACCAAGGTATATCTCCTGACCCTTGGCGATATGACTTGGGAAACATATTGGTATGGAAATGGTTTTGGGCTGAATGAATACCTTCCCTACATGAATATGTTAAATAGTCCTGTTTTTAATGTCATGGGGAATCATGATAATGATCCCTATTATTCTAATAACTGGGACGCAGAAAATAAATATAGGGAAGTTATAGGCCCCACTTATTACTCCTTCAATTTAGGGAAGGTGCATTATGTGGTGCTGGATGACGTGGAATATATTAATACCGGTGGATCGGTTGGAAACGTAGGTGATCGAAATTACAATACTATTATCACTCCAGATCAGATAGAATGGTTAAAAAAGGATTTGGCCGCCATTACGGATAAAAGCACACCTATTGTAGTAGCTATGCATACGCCTTTGTATAGAAAACCCACCTTGGACTCCAATGGAAACCAAGAAAACAGTCATGCCTTGGACAATGGGAGTACCCTGATCAATTGCTTAAAAGATTTTTCCTCGGTCAATGTACTATCTGGACATACCCATGTGAACTATAGGGTAGAAGAAGAGGAGAACCTCATGGAACATAACACAGCTGCTATATGTGCTACTTGGTGGTGGACCGGTAGAAGTGGTTATGCAAATAACCACATTTGTAAAGATGGTAGCCCTGGGGGCTATAGTATCTGGAAAATGAACGGAAAAGATATTCAATGGCGTTATAAGGGGATAGGGTATGAGGAAGATTACCAATTCCGCTCCTATGATCTAAACAGGGTGCATATCACCGCTGCAGCGTTTGCCCCTGGAACTACGGAGGAGAAGCTTGCTCCTTATGCCGGGCCATATAGCCAAAAAAATGTCAACAATGAAGTATTGATCAACGTATGGGGCTATGATAGCCAGTGGCAAATTGAGGTGACAGAAAATAGCAACAAATTAAATGTCACACGGGTAAATACCAAGGATCCATTGCATATTGTATCCTATGATGCCTTACGACTTAATGCAGGGGCTACACCAACAGGAGCATTTGCAACCAATGATACGGCGCACTTATTTAAGGTTACGGCTTCTGCACCAGACACTACGATAGAAATTAAGGTTACGGACCGTTTTGGGAAGGTCTATACGGAAAATATGGAACGTCCAAAATCGTTTTCGTTACATATGAGCTAATGTTAAATTTTAAATAAAAGCTATTCTTATAACGCACCTATACGTTGGACGATAAGTTTTTACTCAGAAATGAATAATTAAATATTAAATACCATTACAAGGTTCGCTTCTGAAGATAAATTCGGGAGCGAATCCTTAGTTTACTAAATATCAAATATAGCACGCAATGATATCAAGATTTTTTACCAGTAAAACGATTAAGATTTATGGTTTATTTTTAGTTTTTGTAATTCTATTTGGCAGTTGTGCTGAGAAGAATTACAATCCTGTCATAGCCCATAGAGGCGCATGGAAAATGCAAGAAATACCAGAAAACTCCATTGCAGCCCTTAAAGAGGCTATTTCATTGGACTGTTATGGTTCGGAGTTTGATGTCCATCTTACTAAGGACGACATCCCTGTAGTGAATCACGATAAAGACTTTTTAGGAATAGATATTGAAACCTCCACGTATGAAGAGTTATTAGCTAAACAACTTCCGAATGGTGAGAATATACCAACTTTGAAAGCGTACTTGGAAGAAGGTTTAAAACAAAAAAACACCAAATTGATCCTAGAGATCAAATCGGCTCCATCAGGAAAGGAAAGAACCTTGTTATTAACCAAACTTGCTGTAGAAATGGTACATGATTTAAATGGACGGTCCATGGTAGAATACATCTGTTTTGATTATGATGCCGGTATATTGGTAAGCCAGTTAGACCCCAATGCAGAAGTAGCCTACCTCAATGGAGACAAAACACCAGCCGAGGTAAAGAAGGTTGGTTATACAGGCCTAGATTACAATTATATGGTTTACAAAAAAAATCCAACATGGATTAAGGAAGCCCAGGAACTAGGTTTAACGGTTAATGCATGGACGGTGAATAAAGAAGAAGATGTGAAAGAACTTTTAGAGCAAAAAGTAGATTATATCACCACCAATGAACCTGAGCTTGTTTTTGAAATATTGAATAGGTAATACCTGCTAACCACAACTATTATACTAGCGTAATGGTCAAAAATATGCGGTCATAATAAGGTAATATAAAGCCTCTTTTGGTCTTATTAAAAGTAGTGTACATTAATTGACCGATTAAATTTGTGAGGCTTTAGCTGCAATTAGTCACCATCTTAAACGGAAGTAACCCTATAAGGTATATCGAGAAGAACACTACAATGATTATTTACTAACCTAAAATTATAAAGCCCATGAACTAATGAAAAATTGAATTTATCTCATCTAAAAAAACTAGAAAATGATCGAAACACTTTCTGGTATTAGTAAGTACTTAAAAATAAGTTAATCCACCAGAACTATTTTAAATATATGAAAAATTACAACGATTATCTGAATCGTATTGGTATTCCTTTGCGATTTAATTTTAAATTGAAACTCTCACTTTTAGTCCTGTTTTTTACCCTTTTTCAAATTCAGGCAAATTCATATTCAAAAGATCTGCCATTACAATCCAAAGTAACGGGAACAGTAACCGATACTAAAGGAGAACCCATTGCTTTTGCCAACGTACTGGTTAAGAGTTCTACCATAGGAACAATTACCAATGAGTTTGGGTATTATGAAATAATGGCCAAAAATGATGCTATCCTTATGTTTAGTAGCATGGGGTACAGGGAAAAGGAAGTACACATCAACGGAAAGGACATCTTAGATGTAGTTTTGGAAGACGATGTAGAGGCCTTGGATGAAGTTGTTGTTTCCGTTGGATACAACGCCATAGAAAGAAAACATATTGCCTCTTCCATTTCGGTTATGGACATGGATAAGATTAGCTCTCGTCCAATAGTAAAGCTAAATGAAGCTTTTAGTGGAACGATACCAGGAGTAACTCGTATGCAAGGAAATAATTTACCAGGGAGTTCTGGAAGCCAGATTTCCATTAGAGGTTTAAGTACCTTACAAAATGCATCACCCTTGGTAATAGTTGATGGTATGGAGCAATCTTTGACCGACATAGACCCTAATCAAGTAAAAAGCATTAGCGTTTTAAAAGATGCAGCCGCTGCTTCAATGTACGGTTCTAGAGGAGCCAATGGCGTAATTATAATAGAAACCAATCGTGGTGCCACTGGCGAATTTAAAGCAGAGGTTCATACCTGGCTTTCTACTCAAGATCCTATTGACAATCCTAATTTGGTTAATTCTGCAGACTACATGAGGCTCAATAATGAAGCTAGAATGATGCAAGGCCAAAGTTTATTGTTTTCGGAGGCTGATATCATACAATCTGAGAATGGGGAACTGCCAAATGTTAATTGGTTTAATGAAGTAATGAGACAACAAGCTCACTCGTATAATACATCTGCAAATATTTCCGGAGGTGGTGGAGTAGGTACCTTTAACCTTATGCTTGGACATGTTAAGGAAAATGGGTTAAATGTAAATGAAGGAACTGAAAAGTTTAGTGCCCGATTTAATACCAATATCAATATGGGGGATAAATTTGTTCTATTGGCTGATTTTTATGCCCATAGGTTACAAGTTGATAGACTATATATGAACAGTGATGGTCATGGATTATACCAAAGAGCCTGGTGGATGAATCCTACACAGGATGTATATTATGATTCAGAATTAAAGGATCATTATATGTTGCATAATAATAACATGAACCCTGTAGCTCGTATTTTTGAGGGGGGGCTATCGAACAATCTTCACGATCGTAGCACCATTAACCTTAGACCTCGTTATTACATTAATGATAAACTGCACATTGCAGGTAATGTGTCTTACATGATGAATAAATCTGCCTCAAAACATAAGCGGGAGACCTTTAAATTCTATGATGGCGATGGTGTACCTGTAGAAACATGGGGACATACTGTAGGATCTTCACAGGGAGTTAGTCAGAGTCAGATTACTGCTCGTGCACTTTTAAACTATGAGACAAAACTAAGAGGCAATAAGGATCAGATTTATTTAGTACTTGGTACCGAGGCAATGAATTATACCTATTCTGATTATAGGGAAATAGCTAAATCTTCGTTCTTCACAAAATTGAATTACTCCTTCGATAATCGATATCTTTTAGAAGGCACAATTAGGGCAGATGGTAGTAGTAAATTTGCACCAGGTAATAGATGGGGAATATTTCCTTCTGGTTCAGTGGGATGGAATATGCATAATGAACAATTTATGTCCGGATTAAAAGAACAGGGGATTGTAAATAATTTAAAGTTACGAGCTTCTTACGGTAAAATTGGAAATGAAAATGTTGACCCCTACCTTTGGGAGGAAATAGTGAATACTTGGGGTTGGACAATGAGGGTTCCTAACCTTTCGTTTACTTGGGAAAAACAAAAGCAGACCAATGTTGGATTGGACCTAACGCTTTTGAACAATAGGCTGGATATAACTTTTGACACCTATAAGAAAGACTCTTACGATTTAATATATTCTAATTTCCCGGTTCCTCCATTAACTGGTTCACACTCCTTAGAATCTTCAGTAAATATTGGTGAAGTTCAAAATAAAGGATGGGAAGCCTCTGCGAAATGGTCGGATAAAATTGGAGATTTTTCCTATAGTGTAGAAGGAATGGTTTTTGATAATAAAAACAAGGTGCAAAAAGCGGGTTATTCCCAAAATGACACCTTGATCTTTAAAGGGGACAATGATAAAATTTGGTTCCGCGGGATAGCCGTAGATAACTATTACGGATATAGAAGCGATGGCTACTTCCAATCACAAGAAGAAGTAGATGCCACAGACGCCAAATTACCTAATACCCTGCCTGGTGATATAAGGTATGTTGATCAGAATGGGGATGGAATTATTAACGATAAGGATAGAGTTAACCTTGGTGATCCTTTTCCACATTTAAATTTCTCTGTCAATATAAATATGAGGTATAAAAACTGGGATTTTTCAATGCTTGGCCAAGGCGTGGGTAAACGCTTGGGTAGACTTAACGGAATGGAGGGATATCCTGTAATGATGGACGGATCAAGTAATAGCTTAGGGGTTCCAAGACAAGAATACATGGATAACCGTTGGACACCTGAGACTCCTAGAAGTAGGTTTCCACGAGTATGGACAGGCTCTAGCTCCAATGCAGTATTGAGCGATGTTTGGTTAAGTAATGCTTCATTTTTTAGATTTAAATCTCTTCAATTAGGATATACTATCCCAAAATTGGGCAATAGTATTAAGAATATCCGAATATATATGAATGCCCAAGATGCTATCACCTTCACAAAGTGGGAGGGTCTTGAGCCGGAAAGAGATGGAGGTAATGGAAACTATCCAAGAATGGCGACATATACCTTAGGCGCCAAATTAACTATATTTTAATTATTGAATATGTATAAGATGAAAAATATATTATATGTTATCGTACTCTTCACATTGTTCGCATGTGAAGATTATCTAGATAAAACGGACCCCAATGCTACTACATTTGTAGAGTTTTTCAACGATGAAGGCGATCTAAGTCGAGTAGTGTATAGTAGCTATAGGGATGTCTTTACCGACAATAATAATCGCAGAATGAACTTCTATATGAAGGATGGAAGATCGGATAATGCCTATAGTCGTATTCAAGGGGATCATCATCAAAACGTCGCGAATGGCAATTTTAACAGTTCAACTAGTGGTTTCTTGTATTATTATGAACTACATATGAAGCATTTGGGCCGATTAAATACGTTTATCGCCAATATTGATGTGCCCTATGTGGAGGATGAATCAGTTAGGTTACGATATAAAAGTATATTGGAAGCCCTACGTTTTTGGCACTATTTTGAACTGACTTTCCGATGGGGAGATGTGCCATTTACACTAGAACCTGCAGATTTAGATTCCGCAAGAAAACCAGTTACTCCGAAAGCAGAAATTTTGGATTATTTGTTTTCAAACTATGAGGAAATAGCCAATAGATTGCCAAAAGAAGAATATTCTTCAGATAAGTATATGTTTAATCAATATTCTTTTAAAGCATTGGTAATGCGTTATGCGATGTATAACAAAAAGTATGCTCTTGCAGCAAAATTGGCAAAGGAGGTAATGGATAGTCAAAACTATGAACTTCATCCAGTATACGGTGATTTATTTAACTATAATGCATCCTCTAACAACAAGGAGTTCATCATGCATTTTAATAGAGAAAGTTACTCAGGTAGTACATATTCATTTAAGGATTTAGGCCCACATTTTAGAACTGGAAACGGACAATCTTATGTGGTTCCTTTGAAATCATTGGTAGATTCGTATTGGACCTTGCAAGGAGAAACTATTGATAATAGTAACCTACATACCAAGAAAGAATACGAACTAAATCCTAGCTTAAATAGAGATCCTCGCTATAGCGCAAGTATTATGGGTCATGGTGATTGGTTTTACAATGAACAAATCGATATTTTTAATGAAAATAATCCCATGTATCATGAAAAGGAAAGAGCAAGTGCTTCAGGTTATTGGTTTAAAAAATTCGTAGATGAAGCAGATGCATTTAAATCTAGTGGCAATATGGAGTTTGGATTATTACGCTATGCAGAAGTTCTCCTTACCTATGCCGAAGCTAAAATTATGCTTAATGAGATTGATGTTACAGCCAAATCAGCTATCAATGATGTGAGAAGAAGAGCTGGGTTGGATATGAATTTCGCAGATGTAACCTTGCCAACTTATGGTTCATATACTAAAGACCAATGGATAGCCCTCATTAGAAATGAGCGTAGAGTGGAACTAGCTGGAGAAGGTTTAAGATATGACGACATTATTCGCTGGGAAATTGCGGATAAAGAACTTAATAAACCAGCTCTGGGTTATACCAGGGAAGTAAACGGTGAACTTCAATCTATAAAGATTGAGGATCGATCGTTTAAAACCAACAATTACGTGTGGCCATTTCATGAGAATACCTTAAAGGTGAACCCTGGCATCAAACAAAATCCAGGTTATTAATTTATTATCAAAATAAATGGGGGTGGGGTTAATCCCACCCCCATTATTTTTGAAGAAGAATCAACTCATTAGAGTTAATCAGGATATTTGGACACACTAGCGTAAAGGTTTATACCTAGCGATCCAACGTAATGAATTGATAAGTAATCAATAACAAAAACAATAAATACATGAAGAAAATTACGGTTTCAACTTTTTTTATGATTCTACTATTGTCAACTGCATTCGTAAGTTGCAATTCTGGAAAGGGCATGAAAGAAAACAGTGATGAAGAGAATTTAGAAAGTTCAGAGGAACAAAATATCATTCGTTTTTTATCCTACAACATTCATCATTGTAATCCTCCAGGGACGAAAGATGTCATAAACTTGGATGCCATTGTGAATACTATCTCAGCACAAAAACCAGATATTGTAGCCCTACAGGAGGTAGATGTAGATACAAAACGATCTGGAGAAGGAAATCAGGCAGAAATGATAGCAAAAAAATTGAATATGAATTACTTCTTTGCCAAAGCAATAAATTACGATGGTGGGGGATACGGCGTAGCGATTCTATCCAAGTTCCCGTTGTTGGAAACAAAGGTTCATGAGTTGCCTACTAAGGGGAATGAAGAGGATCGGGTATTGGCCACCGCTACAATCGAAATTGCTCCAGACACCCATATTTTATTTGGAAATACTCATTTAAATTCATCGAAATCATCAGAAAACAGAATGCTTCAGATGAAGGAAATAGTTACTATATCCAATAAAGCAAAAGATATGGATATAGTAATAGCTGGGGATTTTAATGCTACTCCTGATTCTGATGTAATGAAGATTTCTGACGCCACCTTTACCAATACATGTGAAAACTGTAAACCTACCTTTCCCGCTACAAAACCAACTAAAATTATAGACTATATTGTTTACAAAGCCAATAAAAGCAACATGTCTGTAGAAAAAGTGGACGTAATTAATGACGGCTATTCCTCGGATCATAGACCTGTCTTAGCGGACATAAAATTCTCTAATTAGTCCGAAGTTAAATCTTTGTTAGCCTCTTTTATTTTTACCTATGGCTATTTCATGAAAACACGCTCAACATAAACCTGGGAATGAATCAAAATCCAGGTTATTAAACTCAATGGACAAGTAGGAGTAGACTAGATCCACTCCTACTTATTTCTGATTTTTATAATCCACGGAATTCAATCTAGAATTTAATTAGTGGTCACTTTTAACACCTATACATACAACTGTTTAGACGGAATATAAAATTCACAGGAAATCCCTTACTAATGAACAAGAAATTAAATCCAACTCTATTTACCCTATTTTTTGCATTCACTCTATTGGTAGGATGCAGTTCTGAAAAAAATACGGATCAAGAGTTAGCTGAAGATACTTCGGTTAACTCACAATTGAATACAACCATTCGTATATTATCTTATAATATACATCATTGTAATCCTCCCGGACAAGAAGACTTTATAGATATAAACTCCATCGCAAAAACAATTTCGGATCAGCAACCAGACATTGTTGCTTTACAAGAGGTGGATGTAGATACAGAACGCTCTGGTAAAGGTAATCAAGCAGAACTGATAGCAAAAAAACTGAATATGAATTACTTCTTCGCCAGGGCGATTGACTATGGTGGCGGAGAGTATGGGGTAGCAATCCTATCCAAGTTTCCCATCAAGGAAAGAAGGATTCATGAGTTACCAACCAAAGGAAATGAAGAGGACCGAGTGTTGGCAACTGCTAAAATCGAAATTGCCCCAAACACTTATATTTTATTTGGGAACACTCATTTAAATGTACCAAAATTATCTGAAGATAGGATGCTTCAAATGAATGAAATAGTAAATATTACAAAGAAGATTAAGGATATGGATGTTATAATAGCCGGGGATTTCAATGCTCTTCCAAAATCGGATGTAATTAACCATGCAGAAGAAAATTTCACCAACACATGTGAAATTTGTAAACCAACTGCTCCAGCTATAAAACCAACCAAAATTATAGACTATATTTTTTACAAAGCCAATAATAGTAGTATAACAATAGAAGAATACGAAGTAGTTAATGATTCATACTCCTCTGATCATAGGCCCGTTTTAGCGGCGATTAATTTTCAGAATTTAATAAAGACGGGAGGTAATTAATTTCTTTCTTAATGCCTACCTCTACACATGCAATTAAAAGGGCAATCGTCCCTCTAATAAAAGTTTAGACTTTTGTTTTATTTTTGAAATGCTTTCCTTTTGATGTATTATAAAATGTGATAAATGTCACGGTTCTATTCATGTGTCCATCGTATATTTATGATAAGAAATTAAGAAATGTCAGATTTTGAAGATGATTATTTAGACAATCACTATATACACCGCAGTAATTGGTTGAGAGCAGCTGTGCTTGGTGCAAATGATGGGATTCTATCAACAGCCAGTCTGGCCATAGGAGTTGCCGCTGCTAGTAATTTTAGAGAGCCCGTTATATTGGCAACGGTAGCTGGATTAGTTGCTGGTGCTCTATCCATGGCAGCAGGAGAATATGTTTCTGTGAGCTCTCAAACAGATATTGAAAAATCAGACATTGAGAGAGAAAAGCAAGAACTAGAGGAAATGCCCGAAATTGAATTACTACGCTTAGCTGAGATATATGAAAAAAGAGGGTTAAAAAAGGAGACCGCATTAACCGTTGCGAAAGAACTAACGGAAAAGGATGCATTAGCGGCTCACATTAAGGATGAGTTAGGTATTAATGAAATGAGTCAAGCCAAACCAATCCAAGCTGCTTTTGCCTCTGGAGCAGCCTTTACAGTTGGAGGCATACTTCCATTATTGGTAGTGCTATTTCTACCCTTAAATCATATGGAATATTATCTCTATGGCTCTGCTATTGTATTCCTAATTATTTTAGGAGCTCTAGCCGCAAAAACAGGAGGTTCTAGTATTGGAAAAGCAATAATTAGAATCACTTTTTGGGGAACAGTCGCAATGGGATTGACAGCATTGGTGGGATATGTATTTGGGGTTAACTTAACTTAAAAAATGAAAGCGTACTTTTTTTTAAAATTTGTTTTCAAAAGTTGCCCAATATGATGTAATTATAAAAAACACATGTCATGGAAAAAACAAGGTATTCCAAAATATATCGAATAATTCACTGGGCAATAGCTGTTTTATTCCTACTACTGCTAATTACCATTTTTTTGCGATTAACCTGGATGAATAAGTTTAATATGGCAGCTATCATTCAAGATTATTTGAGTAGTACAGATCAGGTTTTATCTCAAGATCAACTTATAGCTTTATCGAAAAAGATTAGGCAGCCCATGTGGGACTGGCATATTTACATTGGTTATGTATTAACTGGATTATTTAGCTTGCGTTTTTCACTTCCACTTTTTGGACATATGAAATTTCAAAATCCATTTAGCAAGAATCAAAGTATAAAGGAGAGATTTCAAAAATGGACCTATATCGTTTTTTATTTATGTGTTGTTATTTCGTTAATTACTGGACTTATAATAGAATTTGGCCCAAAGGAATTAAAGAAGCCAATGGAAGAGATTCATATACTTGGGATTTATTACTTGATTGGATTTATCATAATCCATCTTAGTGGTGTCCTTATAGCAGAGTTTACAAATCAAAAAGGAATTATTTCAAGAATTGTTAGCGGTTCTAAAAAGGAAAATTAAACCTGCCCTAAAATTATGAAATAACACTATCAGCACTAAAGCAAAACCAGTGTATATGCCAGGTTTTGTATGAGCCACACAACTAGATTTCTTAGTTTGTTTATTATGAGATGGTAATCCAGATGGGCGCCAAGGAGCAGTTCCTACGCAAAACACTCTGCAACAGGATGCAAAGACATCTATAGCCTCAGGCCGCACATGGACAGCTTTGAGGAGCTGTACGATTCTCTTCTCCACCATCTATTGGTCCATGCGGGCTATAGCAGTAAAGGAGATTATATCTACTTGGAATTGCAAGAAGTACAGAAGCATGTAGAGTCTAACACTTTCAACAATGAAGAGGGTCTGGCCAAGACTAAGAACTAGAATAGAAAGTATGACTTATATAGTAGTAGTGGTAGTAGTAGTAGTAGTAGTAGTAGTAGTAGTAGTAGTAGTTTTTACTTACATGAACGGATTGGGTTAGGAAATGAAAGAAATAGGGGAGGGGTACAAAAAAATAAGTGTATACATTGAATAATACTGCCAGAGCTGCCCGTTGTTCGGGGGATGCTTTAATGAGATTTACAATATACAGGTATATCTCAACCACAATCTAGTGCGGTACAAAGGAATTGTTCGAAAAAATATATCGAGTGAACTGGGTGAATATAACAGGAAAAGTAGGGCCGCCAATGTAGAAGCAGCTACAGTTTTTTTTCGATAAATAGGCTATTACATGAAATTCAAAATAGGAAAAAAAAAGCCGTCCCATTTTTTAGTTAATAAGACGGCTACTTTTTTAAGTAAAATATATTTTTTTCAACCTAAAACGTAAAAATTACTTAGAAGCGTAATTATTTTACATCTTTTTTAATTGGTCAAAATACTGCATATAATCATCAAAATATCTTTTATTTCGTGATTCTATAATAAATTCATTGGCATATTTAAGTCCTCCATCAGTGTAATTCTGACTACCGGACAATATAATCTCTTGTTCTATACCTCCTATGGTTCCTTTAATTATCATACATTTTGAATGTACCAATTGTTTTGACCCATCCAATAAGTTCACGTATCCGCCTGAATCTTTTAAGTTTTTTAACTCATCATTAACTTCGGCACTATACGTATTCCTAGCAATGACCTCTACGGTACCGCCTCTTTTGGATATTTCGGTTAATTTTCGAATTATATCGTTTCGTTCTTTTTCCCAAAAAGCCATCATCACACGAATAGTAGTCCTCGAATAATTTCCCTCATCAAGTTCATTTAATACGTCAATTATATCATCTCCACCATCCCAAAAACCATCCTTCCTTCTAGGGAAAAAACGAACAGTAAGACCGTCACCGACTTCTTCTACTGTGTGTTCATAGTTTCTCATGCCTTGGCGATCATGGGCTAACGCAGCAACCTTATGCCAATTATTTTTAAAGGAGTTATATAAGTTTTTATTGGTTATAAGAAGCCCATCTTGTACTTTTTTACTTTCCCCAAAAGCAAAATTATGAGATGAAGCGAAAACCACATTTTCAGCAATTCCATCTTCCAATTCAACTTTAGAGAATATCATGTATTTTTCATGATTGATAGCTGATGCACCGTTTCTTAAGTTATTATTAACTCCGATTGTTTCTGAGGGTTTCTTTAACTTTCCTAATTTAGAATAGGCCAATTGGTTAGACTCTCTTTGATTAACAGTACTGGAGTCAATCAAGGCACGCACCTCAACCCCCCTCTTGTTAGCTTCTAACAACGCATCCATAAGAGGCTCATAATCAAAACCATATACGCTTAAGAAAATGGAAGAACCTATTGGGGAATTCTCCGTTAACTTAATCATTTGATTTAAGAACTTGGGGTCACTTGTTTTATTCCTGACATTATCTGAATTAATAAAAAATGCTTTCTCAATATGCAAAGTCCCATCTTCATTTTTTTCTGGTTTGTCTGAAGGTAATTCCTCCTTGTCATCGGAGGAATTTTCAGTTAGACCACTATCACTGCTGCAAGAAGACAAAAAAGTCAGAATTAGAGCAAGGAATAAACTTTTTACAACCATCGTTTGTAATTAATATTTAAAAACTGTTATACTATTTTTCACCTACTATGGCACCCATTATAGCCTGTGTTCTACTGTTAGAATGATAATCAATGCTAAGGTATTCATCGTTCGAAAGAGTCGGCATTCCAGTATCGGAAGTTAAATCGCTCCCGCTCATTCCTTTATCTGTAACTGGGCTACCAATAGGGAGTAGCTCTGAGTTTAAGATATCAGCAATGTTAATTGCACCAGGGTTTTCAACCCTAGCACTATCATAAAACTTGCCATCAACTACAGAGGACTTAGAGGAATTGATAAGACTTCCGGAAGCTTTATATACTTCTGTATCACCCTCCTGACTATGGTTCCCAGAAATTATGCTGTTATAAACATTTAGGTATACATCACCTGAAAGTCCCAATACTCCACCGCCATATGTGGCTTTATTTCCAGTAATGGTGCTGCTAATTACATAAGCCGTTGAATTATCCTTATACAACATCAATGCGCCTCCACCTTTAGTTCCTTCGTGATTATTAATGTTGTTAATGATCAGGCTATTAACAATATAGGCTACCGATCCCCATGCAATATATAAACCTCCACCATATTCAGCACTCATATTCTCCTTTACTACAGAGTTATACAAATGAAGTTCGGTACTACTACCAGTTGCATACACGCCGGCCGAGGTATTTGATGAATTATAAGAAATCTCAGAATTATACATATAGACCGTTGAATCATCAATACGCATTCCGCCATGATTACTCGAAACAGAATTCTTAGTTATAAAACAATTATTGAAAGTCACCCGAGAATCATCCTTAATCATAACTCCTCCTGCTCTTGAACTTTCATCATTACCAACATTATTATTTTCTGTGATTGTTACGTCAGTTAAATTTACAATCGCATTGGCGATATTAATTCCCCCTCCGTACCAACTATCATACGATGAATTATTGATGTCAACTTTACCTTTATTTGCAGAAGCTCCATCTCGAATTGTAAGCGCACTGATATTGACTTCTTCCCCTGGTACAAGAGGAGCTGAAACCACCACGGTATGATATGCATTTACCCCTTCCGCTAATTTACCTGAGAGAATAGTTTTATAGTTCGATGGATCACTTTCACTTGTTTTTATGGCGTCAGAAGGGAACCCTCCCACTATAGTGATGTTTTTAGATATTTCAAAAGTCTTATTTCTATCATCATTTGAATCGCCATTTGTGATCGTTTTGCTGGGCTTATAAAAACCCTCTGCTAAATAAATAGTGTCTCCAGCTATTGCAAGATCTAGCGCAGATTGAAGATTTATAGCTCTTTTCCAGGATCTACCGCTCCCGTCTCCGTTTTCTTTCACATGAAATAATGTCTGAATGGTAGACACATCTTCAGGCTCCGCTTCTTGAATAATTGTTATCGTTCTAGAAAGTTCTCCATTGAGGCTAGATATAGTTATTTTGCCTTCTCTTTTCTCCTCCGTCTTGTTCGGCTCAATTAGGATATCAATATTGTTACCACCTTGTTTGCCAGTCTTAAACTTATCTTCAATGGTTATCCAATTTACATCAGAGGTTGCTTCCCAATCAATACTGGTAGTAAAACCTAAACTCACACTGCCTTCTATCTCAGCTGGAACGATAATTTCAGAGCGATGTGGTGTTATATTATCACTAAAAGTTCTTTCCAAATCAATATCACATCCATACATCAATCCCAATAGGATAAACGGTAAATAAATAAATTTCCATGGATTTTTAGTGTTTTTTTGAGCCATAATTTTACTAGTTTATTTCGATTAGTTATTTAATATTATCTTTTTTTAGTAGTCAGTATTGAATTAAAGCTTAGACTCTTCAAGAAAACAATGTCTTGATAGCCCTAAAATAATATTTGACAACTCCTCTTGAAAAAATATGAATCGTGATTAAAAAAGATTTTAACTGCATATTTCACAATATTTCATAATGTTTCACAAGTTTAGAAAAATTTTTTAACGAAACAAAACAAAACCTTAAAAAAATCTTAATTTAATGATGTAAACGGAGGTCAATTAAAACATAAGTAGTTGAGTTGTTTACTCGCTGCGCTAAGTCACCCGACTTAGTGCTGGATTCACTTCGTACATTCGAAAAGGCAATCCTGTGTAAGAATGAAAGCCATAACAAGCCATGTCTTGTTAATTTTTATTTTCTTTCACCTAGTATTGTTCGTTGAAAACACAGGCTTCTTTACAGGTTAACAATAACTTTCGCAGAAACACAATACTTGGTCATGATTCATTGAAATTTAGAAATTTCAGAAAACAAGAAACCCATAACTTTCGTTATGGGTTTCCTTTTGCGTAGAAAGAGGATCTACAACGAAATATGTAATTATTGGTATTTCAGCTAATTACAAAAAAAAACACTATTTCGGATAAAGTACATCCCTCCGTTAAGGGAAGTAACAAAATGGCAAAAGCATGGTTTAAAAAGTTGCGAAAATTCTTAGCAACCAAAAATGATTAAAGCGATATGCTTTGATTTTAAAGTTGTTCATATTTTATAAAAGCACTGTTTATATAAACGCTAACTCGAAAATGCTATTGCAGTAGATTAGAATGAAATAGACTCGTGTGGTTAATTAACTCACTAAACTTCATTTTAAATACAGTAAGTAAAGCGTGTATTACATTATTCGATGAAAGTGGACGGGCATTCCTTATAGTTTCAGAAAAGCTGTCTTTCCTCTTTGGAATTAGGAACTTGATTATTGTATTACGATACTATCGATAACTGTAAAAATCATTTAAAGAAATGAATGGCAATGTTCGTAGCGAAGTGCTTCCATTAAATTAAATTTTCGAATCTATTTACTCACTAAGCTAAATTTGAATTCCCCAACGCTTGCCCTGCTCGAAATGTTATCGGTAGTTTCCGTCCTATGCCTCATGGGCTTTCCATGAGGTAGTTGACTTTATCATTAAAGCAGTTAATTTTAATTTTTTTACAATTAATTAAGTGCCAACGGTTACAGTATCTTTCTTAAAGATTTAATAAAACACTTTAAAACAAAGGAAATATGAAAAAATATACATTTATGCTCGGTATCACTCTCGTTTTGGTAGCTAATGTAGGGTGCAAGTCAAGTAAAATAAACCAGTCTGCGATGCAAAATGAGACGACAAAGCTAACAAAAACAGAAAAGATAAGGCCTGCAGTTGCTCCTGAAGATTCTGGACATGAACCGATAGATAATGATAATACTACCAATCTGGTTCAAGGTTATAACGGTTCTACTGGTTCTAATATTTCTGTAAATTCTGAATCTTTAGAAGTACCCATATCCACAAAGGAGGATTTCACTATAATGTATAAGGAGTTGAAAATGTCCGAAAATCAGATCAATCAATTTGAAAAAGCAATTAAAGATTTTGAAAAACGGCAACGCAACAAACCAAATGGGGAAATGTTGGGCACTGTTGCCAGTGAAAGACAAAGGCAATTAAAACAAATATTAAGTCCGGAACAATATACGTCTTATGAAAAATGGAAAAAGAACAGGCAGTAATATTTATATATCAAAGGCTTACTTCTCCATAGGTATATTTTAGTTGAGAATAAGGTTTATTAGATCGTTTCGCTATTTTAATCGCATCTTATTATGGAAAGAATGAATAAGGGAAAATGAAGGCGAGCGAAAGCGCTCCTATGTAAACAAAACAGAATAACAATATTTATGTAATTAAACCTCCAATATCCTATAACTAGGTTTCCATGGACCATAATAATTGTCATAGGAGTAATCCTTATGATAATTGGTTATATAATATTGATGACCAGTTAAAGATTTGGAATTTAGGAAGTATCAATCTTTATTTACGGGCTCTATTTTGGAGTCGATGTAACCAAAAACAACATTGATTAGTATTACCAAAACTGTTAATATGGCCAATTCTGCAAACATTCCTGCGGCTGCAAGGCAACCTGCACTAGCACTGCACCATACTGTAGCCGCTGTAGTAAGCCCTTTAATTTTATTCTCCTTTTGGAGGATTACTCCCCCTCCTAAAAATCCAACACCAATGATTACCTGACTTAGTACCCTCGTAATATCAACATTTTCCTCACCCTGATACCTAAGCGAAATTAAAATAAATACTGCTGCACCTATAGCCACCAAGGTGTTTGTTTTTAACCCTGCATGTTTCCCTTTAAATTCTCGTTCCAAACCTATGCACAATCCCGAAATCATGGCCAATGCAATTTTAATACTGAATTGTATCACTTCCTCATATGTGCTTGTTTCTAACATTGAATTCAAGGTTTTAGATGTTCCAGCAGATTTTAATATATGTTTGTATCATTAGTTAATACTAGAAAAAGGACTTGAATAAATAATTATTGGCACTAAAGATAAATTGGAGATTTTAATACCCTTTTCTCAAAAGGATTGAATTTTAACTGTAAAAATTATATTTTAAATATTTTAACCCCACCAGAAGTGGGAGTAATAACAAAGGTGTTTTGAATAGGTATTTCATTTCACCGCAGAATACTAGGTATAATTATAAAGTTATAAATTGGCGTTGCACCTTTAAAGGATTAATATTCTGGAAACCATAATAAGCTCGAATTTCAACAATAAAAAACCCCCACTTTTGGTGAGGGTTAAGTTGATAAATAAGGATGCTGATTAGCGACTCCAATTGTCAATTTCTTCTTCCAATTCTTCTCTTCGCTTACCAGTCTTTTCCTGTAGACGACCCATCATTTCATCAAATTTACCTTCAGTATAGGTAAGGTCGTTGTCTGTAAGGTCTCCATATTTCTGTTTGAATTGACCTTTTACTTGTTTCCATTTTCCTTCTAATTGATCCTTGTTCATAATATTTTTAGTATTAAACTAGACCTGTAACAATCCAGTAGGTTAAAAGTTACTTTCTTAATTCTCAATACAATTTATACGTATTTTTCTGTATTCATTATTTCAAAAAAAATCATTATTGACTCATTTCATATCATTGTAGATTTAGTAAATACTTTAGCCCCCAATAAGTTCGGAGTGATATTTTAAAATTTTATTGCTCCTATCTAGCTGTTTTCTAAAAATGGATCAATTCCCTATGAATAATAAATTGGTAATCTGCGTAGAATTTAATATCCAATAACATCTCAACTACCTTCGGTTATGATTTTCCTAGCTAGTTTTTCACTTGCCGATAGCGCATAGTCACTTTTAGATTCCCTGTAAGGATCGGGGTTGGGTATATTTTGTTCGTCAACTCGTTTAAAAATAATTGGGTGCACGTAATAATCCCGACAAACAGTTGGGGTATTCCCCAATTCTGAAGCCACCATTTTTATTACGATATTGCTAAATTTTTTTCTACTGCCTTTTTTTTGGTCTTCTAGGGCAATCGGATAAAGTTCTACTGCCAATCGGTTTGCTGTCCATGTTCTAAAATATTTACAGGAATACTCGGGCGACATGTATTTGGCAATATAGGTATTAACATCGTCACTGTCCACATCACAATAATTCCCATTTTTATTCTTGTATTTGAAAATTTCATAACCTGGTAGGGAGGCGGCTTTGGCTATAAAGGGCATCAATTCCCCATCATCTATATGAACTTCCTGCTCTTGACTGCTCTTTCCCTTAAATGAAAGAATTAGTTCATCATTCTCAATGGTCAAATGTTTTCTTCTAAGTGTAGTAAGTCCATAAGAACCATTTCTTTTCCGATATTCTTTATTTCCTATTCGAATGCCATACTCATCTAGGAGCAAAATAATTAAAGCAATCAATTTGCCTTTCTCCTACCCTTTTGTGTGTAGATCTGTGTAGGCCCTTTTACGGATTTTCGGCAAAGAACCTGAGAAATCGACCATTCTTTTGAATTTTTCCTCCTGTTGTTGCTTTTCAAAAAGTGAATGATAAATATATTGTTTTCTGTTTTTAGCGTCCCTGCCTATTGCCTTGATATGTCCATCATCAAATCGGCATATTAGGACATCGCTCCACATTGGAGGGATTACTAGTTTTCGAAGGCGTTTTAAAGATTTGTCATCAACAATTCTGTCTCCTTTTTCGTCATAGAAACAATATCCCTTTCCACGTTTCCTTCTAGAAATAACCATGGCGGAATCATCAATTTCTTTAATTGTATTTCTCTTGTTCGACTTATTCATAACATTATAAATAAATTACCAGACGTTTTTGAATCAAACTCCCCGATAAATAATTCAATAATTACCTATAGGTCTTTGTTTATTTAATTAAGGCCCCGTAATAAAATAGAAATGATAATTAGGCATAGTTTAAATTAATTTAGATATGTTGATTCGAGGTGTTTAGAAATAATATATTTTAATCCAACGAGTTAGGGGAAGGGTACATAGACTGATGAATTTTAGAAATTTACAATCAAAATAAAACCTAATATTTGCCGAATTTTCGACAACCATTAAATTTTATCAATAAGAGCGGGAATACTTGAATACATATTACAAGCTGTTCTCCTTTAAGTTTGCATATAAAAAAGGTTCCAAATAGCTTATATCTGGAACCTTATCAATAATACAACTGGGATTATTACACTTTTCTTCCTGTAACCAGTTTATAAACGATCAATATTACAGCGACTACCAATAATAGATGTATAATACCACCCACATCTGGGAATACTGTAAATCCAACCAACCAGCCAATTACTAAAATTACAACGATAATCCATACTAGTTCTCTCATAATGTAAAAAATTTTGGTTAATAATTAATTAGGAAATTTATAGTTAAAGTTTGTGAAATTGTTTTGAATATTAAACTGGGATATGGGTTGCTTTTTCCATTCTTTCCCAATTACGGTGCTTCGCGATTGCACTTATAAACTTCTGTGGATCGCCATTAATTAAAACTGCCGGATCATTTTTAAAATCTTTCCCATAGGTCTGTTCCAAAAGTTGACCTGCTTCATTATCAATAGCTATGGCCTTACAGTGCTTAAGCGCTTCGTTAATAAACTTGATATATTTAGAATGTCGTAGAAGTTTTTTTATTGAGGCCTCTCCTCCTGGAATATATACGGCATCATATAAGACACTTTCCGTGGTGCTTATGGCTGCATTAACCTCATGTTCGTCGTTGGAATCGCTAGTAACGACTCCTCCCGTGGGAGCAATCAGTTTTACGATTGCCTTTCCTTTACTTAATGCTGCTTTCATTTTGTTGAAATCTCTGCTACTAAAGCCATCCGCAACCAACACGGCAATTTGTCGTGTTGCGATACTTTCAAATTTTGTATTTGCCTGACTCAAGGCTGGGGATTTTTCTAAGTAATTAATTTTGGGCCCCGGCTGAAAATCGTCCACATTACTATCAGCACCAATAGCTTGATTGATAGGTTGGTCTATATTTTTGGGTATTACCAGACCAATATTTTTAGAAACAGTTTGAGCCAATTCGTCATCAATTTGTTCTATAAGCCATAGCATTCGTTCCTTTATATGGTTGTGTGTGCATTTCCCCAATTCAAATGAATAGGCATCTGCTATATGATCTTGCTCCCATTTAGATAAACTGCGATAAAAAAGAGCAGGTTGTGAAAAATGGTCGCTAAAACTTTTGCTTCTAGTTCTAATTTTTTTGGCATCAATTCGCTCTTCATAGGATGAAAATCCACCTTCGGAAATCTGGGAGAGGTAAGGACAACCACCACCTAAGGTGTTTGGGAAATAAGCAGTCTGGCCCTTTGGAATATTCATTTGCATATGCCCGTCACGTTGATTGTTATGGGCATTCACTAATGGTTGATTAATGGGAATTTGATGGAAGTTGGGAGAGCCCAACCGCGATAGTTGTGTATCGCGATAAGAGAATAATCGGCCTTGTAACAAGGGGTCATTCGTAAAATCTATTCCGGGGACAATATTTCCTGGTAAAAATGCCACTTGTTCCGTTTCAGCGAAAAAATTCTCCGGATTTCGGTTTAAAGTCATTTTACCTATTATTTTAACAGGCACCATTTCTTCGGGGATAAGTTTTGTGGGATCCAAAAGATCAAAATCGTACTTATGCTCATCTGCTTCAGGAATAATTTGGACCCCAAGCTCCCATTGGGGAAACTCGCCAGCCTCTATAGCGTCCCACAGATCTTTTCGGTGAAAATCGGAATCAGCTCCACTAATCTTTACAGCTTCATCCCACGTAATGGAATGTACTCCCAAAAGTGGTTTCCAATGAAATTTAACGAAATGGGATACACCTTCTTCGTTGATTAGTCTAAAAGTATGTATTCCAAAGCCTTCCATCATTCGTAAACTTCGAGGGATAGCCCTATCGCTCATAACCCATATATGGTTATGGAGGGTTTCGGTAGCAAGGCTTACAAAATCGTAAAATGTATCGTGGGCAGATGCAGCTTGTGGGATTTCTTTATTTGGTTCTGGTTTTACCGAATGCACCAAATCTGGGAATTTCATTGCATCCTGGATAAAGAATATGGGCATATTATTGCCCACTAGATCCCAAGTGCCTTCTTGTGTATAAAATTTCACAGCAAAACCTCTAACATCCCTGGCTAGATCCGTAGATCCTTTGGAGCCCGCTACAGTTGAAAATCGTACGAAAACAGGTGTTCTTCGCTTGGTATCGGTAAAGATTCCTGCTTTTGAAAACTGCTCTATACTTTCTTTAAGTTCAAAATAACCATGGGCGCCACTTCCTCTAGCATGGACTATTCGCTCTGGAATTCTTTCGTGATCAAAACTGGTTATTTTCTCCCTTAAAATAAAATCCTCTAACAAACTGGAACCTCTAGTGCCAGATTTTAAGGAATTATTGGTATCATTTACTCGAACACCTTGACGAGTGGTTAATCGCTGATCGTTTCCATCAACCATATGTTGCTCTAATTGACTGATTTTTGCGGACTTATTATTTTCAGTGGTCATATCAGAAAGTTTAAGAATCTCAATGGTCTAAAAATACAATCTCTTTTTCCTCATTACTGTCTTATTTAAAACTTTAATTGCCTTAGATGCATTATTATCAGGGTTCTATAAGATGTTGTCTTTAAAAATAGTGACATTAAATTCTTATTATACTACATCTATTATTAGGAGGGGGAATTATTGGTGATAAGGTTAATCAATATTTTTATTGAGTTATTTATAAGTCTATGATTTAACTAAATTTATCATCTAAACTTAGCGTTATTTTAATTTTCATATAAATTCATATAAATAGAACTGGTTGGTCATAGCTGTTTACGAATTGATTTTTTATTATTTGGTTATTAACTATGTTGAACCATGTTGTTGTAGGTGAAAGTTTTGAAGAAATAAAATTTAAAATACGTTAACTACTCTTTTTCCCTTAACTTAATAATAGCGCTTGTGATCAATAATAATCTAACCGTATTTTTAGCAGACGATGATCAAGATGATCGATCATTATTTTTGGAGGCTCTTGTTGGATTACCATTTAAGACCAAAATAAAAATATTTGATAATGGTGTCGATTTAATGGCAGATTTATTGGATCCGAATTCAAGTTTACCAGATATATTATTTCTGGATTTATATATGCCCTTAATGACTGGAGAAGAATGCCTCCAAGACATTCGCAATGAGCCTACATTGGTTAAAATTCCCGTTGTTATTTACTCTGGTTATTTTGATATAAGTAAAATTAATTTACTCAGAAATAAAGGGGCAAATAGATTTTTGCAGAAACCGTCATCATTTAATGAACTTCAAACATTACTTGAGCAAAGTATATTATCCATAATAAACCCTATAGAAAGTGAGTCTTTTGTTATAAAGTAATCGAATTGAGGGTGGTGACCATACTCGTAAGTATTACGCAAATAGTGTGATTTTTGGGAGCTGTAAAGTAAAATGTTAGTTATCTGTTTTAGCAAATATTTCGCATTTGATGGTGGATTAAATAGAGCTAACCTTAAAAACATGAAATTAAACAAGTATACCAAGCGAGCATTTATAGGAGGAGTAATTTGCATGTTATTCATAGCATTAGGTACTATCCTATTGGGGAGGTTGAGTGGGTATGAGGCTAAAGTCCTTATAAAAAGTTCGCTGGACGGAATGAATACGTTGTGCAATACTATTGCTTTAGCATCTGCCACTATCCTTGCCCTCCTATTAACATTGTTAGGACTTAGTTCTAGTTCTAAATCCGAACTTAAAAAGGAATTTTACCTTGATGTACTTCGGATTGCTAAATTAGACACCATAATCTTCATAGCCGCTGTAATCACTTTCCTCTTATTTAATTTACCCATTACCGAATCGGATAATGTGCCCAATAATTGGTTCAACATCCTTTATTACATTTCATTGGGAATTTCCAGTATTTTAAGTGCTGGTCTTATCGTTGTTGTTCTGTTGCTCTACAATACTGTTGTTAATTTAATTAAAATTGTGGGATTGGGTGTTAAGAACCATCCTATGGCAATTAGTGAGGAAAAAAAGGATAGTAAGGAGAACATTGAATAAATTCTGAATTATCTATATAAATCTAGCGATCCATTTGAAGACTTGAATAAAGTAACGCTGTTGGAGCCATAAAACATCGGAGTATCTAAAAATACGATAAATTAAAAATGATTTAGATCCAATATGGTAATTTCTATACAAATTTCCATTACCGATAATAAAATAATGTTTTGGATACCTTTCTGAAATACAATGTAGTTAATTTTATAAGAATATATTTCTCATTTAATTTAATCTATTCAACCCAATAGTCATGGAAAATAAAAATATAGATAAAAAACAAGCTGAAGAAAATACAGAGCTAATTAAGGAAGAGCATAACCCTAAACGCAATTACATATTTCAAAAGAATCCTATTACCAAAGTCGGATTTGTCATCATCCTAGGTATTTTGATTCTGATAATTATTGGGATTGTATTAACTGGTTCATTTTTTGATTCGACTATTAAAAATCCATAAATTTCATCTTCTTGATATAAAAAGATTTGAGGTAGAAAGACTTACGTCTTCCCAAACGACTGTTATTAAGAATAAAATGCTGACCTGGTTTAAAATGTTGATTAAACGCCTCTAATTATTACTTTATCAGGCTTTACTAAGGAAATAGTATCCTTTTGCGACTACCCTTTTGGAGTTTAAGAATTTCAACTAAAATCAAGTACCTTTTAATAAATTGAACTACAATGCCTTTTATTTTTCGTTCTAAATATAAACCTCTTACCTGCTATTTTAGTTTACCGGTCAATGATGAAGAATGGACTTGTACATGATCCTACGTAATCCTATACTAAGAACTATGATTTAAAAAAACAAAGGGAACAAAAACGATGTTACACGTTCCTAGTTCCCTTTGCGATCATATTTTCCTTTATTCAGAATTACCTGATTAGTTCAATGGGTATAATCTCAGCCATTGTATGTACAACAGCACCCCAAAACATGATAGTATAAATATAGCTATAAAAAATCATATCTCAAAAAAAATAATCGAGAATTAACCGATATAATGCTATAGGGTTAATAAAAATTCCAATTGCGTTAATGTTGTAGAGAATTTGGAATGGTAAAACAAATATTATTTTTTCTTTGGTCACAAAATGAATGGAGTATGAGTTTCTATCTATCACACAAAATTTCATTTATGTGACATGTGTGATTTGGACCAACTGTGGAAGACCAAAAATTAAAATTAATTTATATCATATTCAAGTCAATTAACTGTTGGGAAAATTTTTACATATATATCGTTTAAACATCATAAAAATAAAGCACCCTTTTTGGGTGCTTATTTATACTACTTAAATAATGGAGTCAGCTATTTTATTTGGCTTTTTTATTGAGCCGACCTTCTGCAAGCTCATCCAATTTATTATCAGCATCATATTCCTCGTCCAAAGTTTGTTGGAGCTTTTTAGCGATTGAATTATGACCAAGTTCCTTGGCAAATCTAACGGCAGTACCATAGCCGGAGATTTCGTAGTGTTCTACGCGTTGGGCTTCAGCGATAAGGCCAGCATCCATGACCTCTTTGCCTTCGGCCTCCTGCATAAAACTTTCTGCCTCCTTTATTAGCCCTTCCATAGCCTTACATTTTTCTCCATCTGGCTCAATACCCAGTTCTTCACAAATTTCTTCCAATCGCTCTTTTTGTTCCTTTGTTTCTTCCAAATGGTCTTCAAAAGCTTTTTTCAATTTCGAATCAGAGGCTTTCTTAGCCATTTTAGGCAGGGCAACTACCAATTGATTTTCGGCACTATACAAATCTTGAAGCTGATGTTCAAAAAGTTCTTTTAGATCTTTCATAATAGTTATCTTTTTAAGTTAAATTCTCTAACTAAAATACTAGCTAGCATTGTAAATCGTGATACCAATCAAAACTAAATTTACCTCAATAAATAAAATTCTAATGTCTCTAAATTAAGGGGTTAAGCACTTCATTTTAAGCTCTTTAATTCAAGTGTAAATTGCGATTTTACATGTTCATTTTGAGATATTTATCCTTCAGGGAATTAAACATAGAAAAGTTAAGAAAGCCGATGACTAATTTTTTGGGAGGGATTTTCTATTCTTTATGAAATCATCAAAAAAAATATAATTCCTGGACACTGGAAAAATTTCACACACTTCAACCTCTCCTTTTAATTAAAGAGTTAGTGGACCTGTAATTCCTGTCTCGGCAACGACATTTAAATTATGGTACCATTCAATGTCAGCACAACAGACAAAGTTGCCCGTTTTCTTGCCATCAGGCGAAAGGATATTATGATTATATACTACTAGGTAATAGATATCTGGAAAATCTATTTTTTTTCAGGGGTCCAATACCATCAATTTTCTAAGGGTTAGAGTTAACGATGGTTATTTAAATCAACGAATTTTAAATAAAAATTTAGTTGATTGCCTTTTCCAGAAATCGTTAGTATTGGTTTTTGGGGAAATGGCAACTTAGTATTAAATCTAACACAATGTGTAATGAGTAATTGGACTAGAATAAAATACCTTCCTTTTTATGCCTTTTCTTTACTACCCATGTCAGTTTTATATCTGATATCCGATTTGCTTTTTGTTGTAATTTATTATCTTATTGCGTATCAAAGATGGGAGGTTAGAAAAATCCTCCTAACATCATCCTCTTTTATAAGTATTAAACAAATAATAGGACTTGAAAAAGCATTCTATAAGCATTTTTGCGATTCGGTGGTTGAAGCCATGAAAACCCTAACCATTAATGAAAATGAGGCAAAAAATCTATTTGCAGAAAATAATCCAGCGCCTTATACAATGGCTTTGAGAAAACAGATAAAAGTCCTATTAAACCCAGCTCATCATGGTAATTTGGGGTGGCTTGTTAACTTCCCCATGATTATTGATGATTCTTTAAATTCCTATAAACCATTGCCAAATAAATATCTTAATGGGATCTTATTCTTGATATATCAGAGATCAAGGGGCAATGGTTCTGATTTAAAATATGGAAATGGTACTTTAAATAATCAACAACATCAAAAAATAAAACAGGTTCATTGGAAAAATAGTGCAACTACTTGTGAGGTAAGGTGGCATTCATTACCGTAACCAATAAATTAAAAAATCAACTCGGATCTGTATTTAGGGGTTCCGCCATAAAGTATACTTGTTAGTGTGAAATTGATTTTTAAAAAGGGCTGGAAAAATACGTGAAATAAAGGGGCGAAGGATATTGAGAGGATTCTTAAATCTAGATATCCTTAATAATTACGTCAAAATTCTAGTGTTTTTTTGGGGTATTTGGTAACTTAGATAAAGTGGATGTTCAATTATAGAAATAAAAAAATAAGAAGCAATGTTAACAAAATCAAAAGCTTTCAGCGGTTTTTCCGTGGACGACGTGCAAAAGGCGAAAATATTTTATAGGGGAATCTTGGGATTGCAAGTAAGGAGCAATCCTATGGGGATGCTGGAACTAGATCTTGAAGGAAATAATCCAATTATTATTTATCCTAAAGAAAATCATATTCCGGCAACCTTTACTATCCTAAATTTTCCCGTGGAAGATATTGAAGTGGCAGTTGATGCCCTCCTGGAAAAAGGAATTGTATTTGAACAGTACAAAGAGCTACATACCGATGAAAAAGGGATATCACATAACGAAGGACCGTTGATTGCCTGGTTTAAGGATCCCGCAGGTAATATTCTTTCCATATTTCAACAAGAATAATTGAAATGGACATTCTTAAGGTTGAAGGAGTATTGGAAACAGCACTATATGTATCCGATTTAAAGGTGTCTATTACCTTTTATAAAAGGCTCTTTAATTTGGAAACCCTTATGACGAACGAAAGCTTCTGTGCGCTAAATGTATCGGAGAAACAGGTTTTGCTTCTGTTTCTTAAGGATGGAGCAGCCTGGTCCAAGGAAGAAATTAATGTTCATAAGGGGCCAATACCTCCGCATGGTGGAACTGGAAGTCTTCATCTAGCTTTTTCAATTATGGAAAGCGACCTTATACCTTGGAGAAATTTGTTGAATACCAATAGAATTAAAATTGAAAGTGAATACAAATGGGAACGAGGTGGGACAAGCCTATACTTCCGTGATCCAGATAACCATTTATTGGAGTTGGCCACTCCAGGCTTGTGGTCCATATACTAGTAATTAATGGAGCTTAATTATTGGGAACGATAAAACAATTCTACCACAGAGGATTATGCTTCAACTGAATTAATAACGCTAAACCCTTTAAAATGAAAAACTCCAATTATACCAATTTTATTCTAATGTTGATTTGCTCTGCTATTTCAATGTATATAACGATGTATTTTAATACCTATGAATTTAATCATATTTACTTTAGTTGGACTAGAATGTATATGACCTTTATAGGAATTGGAGGAATGGCAATTGTTATGCTTTTGTTTATGCTTAAAATGTATCAAAACAGAATAAAAAATACAAGCATAATACTTGGCAGTATTTTGTTAATGACCATTTCAACTTATTTGGTCCGGCAACAAATTCCTATCAATGATATAAAATGGATGGAAGCAATGATACCGCATCATTCCATTGCCATACTAACTAGTGGTCGTGCAGATATAAAGGACCCAGAAGTGAAAAAACTGGCAGAAAAAATTATCAAAGCGCAAGAAAAGGAAATAAGGGAGATGAAAGAAATGATAGATAGATTGGAAAAGAATTAAATCCATTTAACTCCCATTGACAGCAACCAGCAATGTCAGTTGTAATTTTAGATGAATTATATATAGAGCTTGATAGGTGTTGTAGGCTTATTATAAAATTTTGCAACTTTTATCTATGGAGAAGAGCAACAAATGGACTTTTGCCTCATTCCAACTCAAATTGAATAAGCTTGAACCTAAAACATGCGACAAGGCGTTGGAAATAGCAAATAAGTGTAAGGAATCTGGTGAATTTTATGAAGAATCTGCCATAGAAGAAGGCATGGTACAAGCGATGCAATTGTTCTATGACCTAGAGGGGTAAATCGTGGGTCTTTATAGTCTTGAAAGGGTCTTAGTATAAAAACTATGGGAACTGGTGATTTCAATACATTGAGCTGTGTATAGATCCGTCAAATAACCAGACTCAATTTGGGATTGGCGGTGGCTAATAGCTAACAGGTATCTCCATCAAGTTTTCAGGAGTAGTTTTCCCACTAAGTGAGATTTGAATGCTCCGACGCTTGCCTGCCCGTTCAGTTCAGGCGGGCGTTGAAATGTTATCGGCAGTTTCCGACAGATGTCTCATGGGCTTACCCTTAGGTATTTGATTTATAATTAGTGATATGGGTTTTAATTAAAAAAAGTAAAAATGACAAAATTCAAGGTAGGCAATCATGTAAAATGGAATTCCGAGGCGGGCTATGTTACAGGTAAAATAATAAAGATTCATCATTCAAATTTCAACTACAAGGGATATACCCACCACGCCAGTAAGGATGAGCCCCAATATGAAATTAAAAGTGACAAATCCGATCATATTGCAGCCCATAAAGGGTCCGCACTTACCAAAATTTAGAGTGATACTTATTCCTGATTAGACCTTGTTCCATGCCCATGATTTTAAAGTAGATTGAAATATAATCTACCTACAATGGCAATTACTAGGTCCTAAATTAGTGTATAAGGGAGATTAAATTTGTTTACATTAAAATAATGGGTAGTAATAATGAGGTTTTCCACGTCTATCTTAAATGGAAATACGGGTATTATAAAGGCTCAATGAATGTTAAATTAAAATCGGAATTTTCAATGAAAAAGAGAGCCTCTAAAAATAGAGGCTCATGTATCATGTAAAGGTAGGGAAGTAAAGTATTTTACCTCAAATCTTCTAAAGTTTTAATTCTCTCTAAATCTTGCATTAACCAATCCCGTTGTCTTCTTATTATGGACGATAAAGATGGTGGTACAAGCGTATTGGCTAACACCTCGTTGTATTCCTCTATTGCAGCCTTGTCGCCCCTAATTGCCTCTTCTAACATGGCTTCAGCATCATCTCCGGAGAAAAATGCCTTAACATCCATCCACGTTCTATGTAATGCCCCGGCCGTGCTTCCGTCTATTTTATCCCGTGTATTTAGAGTGGGTGTGGAAGTCTTCAATTCAACTAGAAAAGTTCGTCGCTCCTTGGCCTTATTCCAAAAATAATTTTGCAAGCCAGCATTCTCTGTATTCTCGGCAGCTTTTTTATATCCCTTTACGGAATCTTCATTCTTTTGAATGATGTCATTCAAACGGTCTTCAATTTCTTTTATATCTGTATTCATGTTATTTGAATTTAAAACGGTAACTAATATGCCTACCGTATAGCATTTAGCATTATTATAAAAATAGGTAGTTAGATTAATGCTGTTTAATCCTAACACAATTTTTATGAACTCAATACACAAGCAATTGAATCTTCGTTGGGCGTTTTAATGGGCTTAAGTTATTTCCAGGGTAATTCAGATTATATTTTAATGGAATTTATAGTAATTACCATGAACTGAGCTTTGGTATACACTGTTAGATAACAGAATCTATTAGGGCACTATTGCCAAATACGGGACGCCAGAAGTACACAACTCCGATCAGGGGTCTCAATATACCAGTACCCAATATATCGATGTCCTCAAAGAACATGACGTACAAATATCAATGGATGGTAAAGTAAGGGCCTAGGACAACATATTTATCGAACGTTTATGGAAGTCGATCAAATACGGAAAGATATATCTGAATCCGCTAAACGGGGGTTTAGACCCCTATCAAATGGTAAGGGAATACCTCGAGTTAAACAACACCAAAAGGAGGCATACCGAAATAGGAAGAGTGCCGCCAGATCAAACTTACAACAGTAAAAAAATATTTTAATAAAAAAAAGCACCCTTTATTTGATTTTAAGATTCCAAACAGATGTGCTAACAGTTTGGTAATGTATTGAACCCGTTAAATTGAAAGATTTTTTAAAAATCTTGAAACCAATTTGACTCTATGATATGCATATACCTTATTGGATGGATATGCCAAAAAGTTGAAATTGGTCCTGTTCATATAATAAACTCCGAAATTATTCTACTTTTAAACAGTTCGGTTTTAAGGGAAGCTTACAGTGATATTTTGGTAGAAGAAACTGTACGTGGTATGAATAAGTTTTGGGAGGAGAACGATAATTAAAATTACATGAAAGATGTTTTAATAACATTGTTAACTCTTTAAGTTAAGATTAAGATTAAAAAAACACTAAATATTATGAGACAGACTTTAACGACTTTAGGTTTATTACTTACTTGTATGAATATGTTTACCCAAGACTTATATATCGGCGTATCAGAGATGGATATTACTCCGAAATTACCAGTAGCACTGGCGGGGCAATTTCATTTACGGATAGCCCATGAAATAAGTACACCACTCACTGCAAACATTATAGTCTTGGAATCCAGGAGTGGCAAAAAAAGTCTAGATAAGACCATTTTTGTTTCCTGTGACCTGGTAGGAATACCCAACCAAGTGTGGAATATGGTGAGGCAAGAAGTAAAAAAAAGGATTCCTGATTTTAATACTGATAAAATCATCATTAATGCAACTCATTCCCACACGACTCCTGTCCTAAATGATGCATCTGATAAGACCACGTTTCTATATAAGCTACCGGAACAAGGGGTTACACAGGTAGGAGAATACAGATCGTTTTTGGTCAATCAGATTACAACAGGAATTGTATCAGCCTGGGAAAAGAGAGTAAAAGGGAAAATGTCCTGGGGTCTGGATCGCGCAGCGATCCCATATAATCGCCGGGTAGTTTATAAAGATGGCGAAGCAGTGATGTATGGCACAACGGTAACCCCTAATTTTAATAATATTGAAGGTTATGAAGATCACGACGTACATTCCTTGTTTTTTTGGAACGGTTCTGATAAATTATTAGGAATGGCCGTTGAAGTAGCATGTCCGGCTCAGGAGGTGGAAGGTGATACCAAAGTGAATGCTGATTACTGGCACCCAGTACGTGAAAAATTAAAAAAGCAATTTGGTAATGACGTTGTTATTGCCGGTTTGATCGGTGCGTCAGGAGATCAGTCTCCACATCCTATTTACCGTAAAGAGGCCCTGGAAAGAATGCGAAAATTAAGCAATACCAGCCGGATGGAAGACATTGCATTACGTATTGCGGAGGCGGTGAACCGGACTTATGAGATTGTTGAAAACGATAAACACTCAGAAGTAATTATGGAGCATCAGGCACGAAAAATTGAATTGCCCATGCGGAAAATCACCGTGGATGAATACATCGAGTCCAGACTAATATCTAATGAGGCTGCGGAGCAAATTTCCAGAGATCCAGCAAAAGCGGAGCAATTAAATACGAGGATGACCTGGTATGGAGATGTTGTAAAGAGATATGAAGTTCAGAAAACTAACCCTAATCCTCAGTATGAAACGGAGATCCATGTAATTCGGCTAGGGGATATTGTGGTATGTACAAACCAATTTGAATTGTTCACAGATTTTGGATTGCAAATGCAATCCAGAAGCAAAGCCTTACAAACCATAGTCGTTCAATTGGCAGGCCCGGGAACTTATTTGCCCACTTCAAAAGCTGCTAAAGGCGGAGGATATAGCGCGGTGTGCCAGAGTAATGTAGTTGGCCCCGAAGGAGGCGCTATCCTGGTCGAGGAAACGTTGGAACTTATAAACGCCATGTGGAATGAAAATTAAATTGTGAAATTAATCAGATGATTCAACATATGAAAATTCGCTTTCTAAGAATACCTTTATCAACGACATTCCGAATAACATTGTTATTCCTATGTTTGCCTTCATCCATGGTCATTGGATCGGAACTGTACATTGGTGCCGCGGAAGTTAATATCACACCAAAATTACCGGTGGCTCTTATGGGGCAATTCCACCTTCGAATCGCAGACGAAATCCATACACCTCTTAGAGCAGGCATTGTCGCTTTGGAGACCCGGAATGGAGCTGTTGGACAGGATACTGCTATTTTTGTTTCCTGTGATCTGATATGGATATCCACCAAAATGTGGAATCAGGTGCGAAGCGCAGTGGAGGAGAAAATACCAGGCTTTAATGGAAATAAAATCATCTTGAATGGTACGCTTACCCATACAGGCCCGGTGATTGAAGACTTAACGGATGAAGCGGCTTATTTTTACTACAATATCCCGAAAGAGAACGTTACTCAGGTTTCAGAATATCGACAATTTCTGGTTTCTCAAATCACCAAGGGAATTTTACAAGCCTGGGAAGGCAGGCAAAAAGGCAGCACTACTTGGGGCGTAAGAAGGGCTGCTATTCCTTATAATCGTCGGGTGGTGTATAAGGATGGCAGTGCTGCGATGTATGGGAATACAATGACTCCGGAGTTTGAGGGAATAGAAGGGTATGAAGATCACGATGTAAATTCGCTGTATTTCTGGAATGAGAAAGGCGGTTTGATCAGTATAGGAGTCAATGTAAGTTGTCCATCTCAGCAGGTGGAAGGCGATACTCGCATTGATGCTGATTTTTGGCATCCGGTCCGTGAAAAGTTGAAGGCAAGATTTGGATCAAAATTAGTAGTAGTGGGATGGGCAGGAGCTGCAGGAGATCAGTCTCCCCGACCCATTTATCGAAAGGCGGCATTAGAACGGATGGCGGAATTAAGCGGCGAAAACCGGATGGATGATGTTTCCAGGCGGATTGCGGATGCAGTTGAGATTACATATGAAATAGTGAAGGACGACCTACAAAAGGATATCCTTCTGGAACATCATTACAAAGAGATCGAATTACCAATGCGGCTTATTTCAGTCGACGAATACATCGAATCAAAAAGAGTTTCGGAAGATACCAGAATGCAAATTGAACAAGATTCTGCTCAATCTGATCAGCTTTACGTGAAGATGCTGTGGAATGATGCGATTGTTAAAAGGTATGAAGTACAAAAACAAATTCCCAATCCACAACATAAAACAGAAATTCATGCTATTCGATTGGGAGATATTGCGATTTGCACTAATCAATTTGAGTTATTCACCGATTATGGTATTCAAATAAAAGCCAGAAGTAAAGCATTGCAAACATTCGTGATACAATTGGCGGGGCCGGGCAGTTATTTGCCAACGGAAAAAGCGGTTTACGGTGGTAGTTATAGTGCAATATGCCAAAGTAATTTTGTAGGCCCTGAGGGTGAGCTATTTTGGTTGAAGAAACGCTGGAGATAATCAACAGTTTGTGGCTGGAAGATTGAACATAAAAATGAAACTATTAATGAAGAAGCTACAAAACCTTATCGAATTGATTTTTTTTATGGGCATGTTGGTGTCCTGTAATCAGAATGGAATACTGTACGAAAACGGTGCGCTTTCACCGAAAGATGGATTGGCGAGTTATGAGGTTGTAGAAGGCTTCCAGGTCGAGTTATTTGCAAGCGAGCCTTTGATTTCCGATCCGGTGGACATGGCCATAGATGAGAACGGGCTGATGTACGTCGTTGAGATGTCTGGTTATCCTCTCAATAAAAGTCATACTGGCAAAATCAAAATATTGAAAGACAATGATGGAGATGGGATAATGGATGAAAGCATTTTATTTGCGGATGAACTGATGTTCCCGAACGGGGTGATGCCCTGGAAGAATGGCATTATAGTTACCGATGCACCATACGTATTGTACCTGGAAGATGTGGATAGAGATGGCCGTGCGGATGTACGCGATACCTTATTGACAGGTTTTTCTTTATCCAATCCACATGTAAATGTCAATAATCCTATATATGGTCTGGACAACTGGATCTATTTGTCTCATTTTGGCCGGATCGGCTCACGGAAATATGAAGAAGACTTTGGCGACTTGGGGGACGAGATTCGTTTTTGGAACGACCCCGATGGACCATTTTTACCTCAAAATGCAAACGGTAAAAATGTACGGTTTAAAACGGATGGCGAGAGCCTAGAAATATTGTCAGTAAAAGGTCAGTTTGGACATACCTTTGATGAGTGGGGACATCATTTTCTCACTCACAATCAGAATCATATCTATGAGGAGGTTTTGGCTCCGCAATATTTGAATCGTAATCCTGATGCTGGGATAAGTAAAGCGGCTGAAGACGTCTCTGATCATGGCAATTCTACTGAAGTTTTTCAAATTACCACCAATCCGGATCGTCAGTTATTTTCGGAGGTTGGATTGACGACTTCTACAAGTGGAATAACCTATTATTCGGGTGGTATATTTCCAGCACCCTATGACAAAGAGCTCACTTTTGTGATGGAATCCGTGAGTAATGTGGTTCATTCAGATAAATTAACTCCGAAAGGAGCCAGCTTTACTGCCTCTCGAATGGAAGAAGGGAGGGAGTTTTTTGCATCGCGTGATTATTGGGCGCGGCCCGTGAATATGTACATCGGTCCTGACGGAGCTTTATATGTTTTGGATTATTATCGTCGGATTATAGAACATCCTGAGTGGATGTCAGACGAGGCGATTGAAGGCGGCGATTTGTATGATGGTCATAATATGGGGCGGATCTACCGTATAACTCCGAAGGGTACACCTTCAGCCCAATGGACGGGAGGATTGGAGCTGGGGGAAAGTACGAGTATTGAATTAGTCAAATTTTTAAGTCATAAGAATCGATGGTGGCGCAGCAATGCACAACGGTTGTTGGTAGACAGGAAGGATACGGAAGTGACCCCATTACTAAAGAAGGAATTAAGAACCGGAAATGCGGTGATGGGGCGATTACATGCTTTGTGGACTTTGGAAGGCATGAGTGCTTTGGAAGAAGAAGATATCATAATCGCTTTACATGACCCGTCTGCAGGACTCCGGGAAAATGCGATTCGGATTGCGGAACGATATATGGAAGGAGACATGGAATTACAAGCAGAACTGATGAAAATGGCAGGTGATGCGTCAGCAAAAGTTCGTTTTCAATTGCTGTGTACATTAGGCGATCTTGATGGTAAAAATGCGAAAGTCGTCCGAGAGCAAATTTTATTTCAGGACATAGATGATGAATGGGTGCAACTGGCTGCTTTGTCAGCAGGTGAGTTAGGTGTGGAGGGATTGTTGAGAGAAACTATTCAGCGACGGGGTCGGGGTAAAGAATCTAAATATGATCCTTTTATCAGCCATTTGACAGAGGCGCTGGGGGCGAGTGAGAATCAGAAAATGATTGTTTCGTTGTTGAAACAGGGCTTGATTATAAATTCCACTGATCCAGTATCACTGCAGTCTGCCATTCTAAAAGGTTTGTCCACGGGGATTAATCGCAATAAATCAGGCAGGGATTTTTTCTCCCCTGAAACAGCATTACTATTGCGCGCCTATTTTGATCATGAATCGGACGAAATTCGTAGCTATACCTTTAGGCTATTGGAAATATTAAATGAGAAGAATGATAATCCGGATATTGAAAAGGCAATTCAGAAAGCACTGGGAAGAGGTCAAAATAAGGAATTAAGAGTGGGTTACCGGTCTCAGATGTTGAAATTATTGTTGTTGGGAGATCCTTCTACATACGAATCTGAAATAAAGGCTTTAATTAATCCTTCAGAAGATCCGGTTGTTCAAAAAGTAGCCCTGGAAGTGTATGACCACATTCCCGGTGCCAGTGTATCGGAATTTGTATTGAAATATTGGGGTCAAATGACTCCGGGTGTACGGGAAGCGGCCCTTCAGAGTTTTATGAGAAACAAAGAACGAGTGGTGTTATTATTGGATGCCGTGGAGAAGGAGAAGATTCCAAAGTCAGCGCTGGGGTGGTCCAGGACCGTTCAATTGAATCAATATCATGTGGAAGAAATACGTGAACGAGCCCGTTCAATTCTGGCACAGGATGATATGCAGGAAGTGATAGCAAGTTATAAGTCTGCATTGGATATGCCGGGCGATGAAAAGAAAGGTCTGGAAGTATACAAGACTAATTGTACTATCTGTCACCAGGTAAGAGGTGAACTGGGCGTCAATTACGGACCTGACCTGGGGACGGTACACAATTGGGATGCTAAGGCACTAATGGCAAATATATTGGTTCCTGGTTTGTCGATTGCACCAGGATATGATTTGTGGAAGATAGAGATGAATAATGGTGAGATCCTACAGGGTGTGATAAGCAATGAAACATCAAGTGCAATTGAGTTGCATACAGGGCCGGAACAGATGCAGACTATTAACAGACAAGAAATTGCTAATATTGAATCGATTCCGGGAATGTCCATGATGCCTGGTTTTGGCGGAGTATTGAGTGAGCAGGAAATGGCAGATTTGATTGCGTATTTAAGGAATAGTGCGGGGTTATAAGTATTTGGAGGCTTTGAAGGAGATGTACTGCCCGTGAAATTGTTAAGCCTGGTTTATAAAATTTAGAGTGTTAAAAAAATAAAAAAATGAACAGAAAAGAATTCTTACGAAACGGAATGCTAGGAGGAGCAGCCCTGACGCTGTTTTCAGGAAGGGCCTTATCCAACGAACCTGAGCATTTGGAACCATTCGATGCCATGGCTCCATTTAATATGAAATTTTCACCAGACTTCGATATATTTAATCAAGGGGATGGGGCGAGCTTCGAGGAGCAGCTCGAGTGGGGATATGATAGTGGATTCAGAGCCTGGGAGAGTACTTGGTTGTCGAGAAGTACTGTGAGCGAACAGAAAGAGATCAAACGGGTAATGGACCGTCTGGGAATGGATTTTGGCCAGTTTGTAGGGACGATGTCGTTTAAGGAAGTCACCTTTGCGGGAAAAGATAAAGCTATAAGAGAGAGGGTATTGAGGGAAGTAAGGGAATCGGTAGAAATAGCAAAACGCATGGATACAAAATATATCCATAATGTATTGGGGGTGGCTGATCCGAAGTTGCCATGGGATTTTCAGATGGCCAATGCTATTGAACTGTTAAAGCAGGTAGCAGAAATATATGAACCGCATGGATTGGTGATGGTGATGGAAACAATGAACCATAAAATTAATCATCCAGGTATGTTTTTGCACGAAATACCTCAGGCTTATGCCATGGCCAAAGCGGTGCAAAGCCCAAGTGTAAAAATATTGTTCGATGTTTATCATGTTCAGATACAGGAAGGAAATCTGATTCCTACGATGGATTATGCCTGGGATGAGATTGGGTATATACAGATTGGAGATACCCCTGGTCGAAACGAGCCCGGGACAGGTGAGATTAACTTCAAGAATGTATTGCAACACATTCAAGATAAGGGCTACAGGGGATTTGTAGGGCTTGAACATGGAATAAGCGGTAATGGAGAGGAAGGAGACAAGGCTGCATTGAAAGCATATCGAGAGGTGGATCCGAAGTAAACAGAAAAAATTGAAATTGGCCTTTCTTTTGTTTTTTTTTTGACTAGCTCCTTATCCTTTCCCATGAAAGGAAAAAGATGGCTGGAATGAAAGCCGTTTTCTTCTAATGGCATTTGCAAGGACATAGTTCTTGACATGATGGGGTCGACGGGGAGAGTGGTTATTGAAAGTTAACTTATTAAATAAAAGATATGAATCAGAAAAGTTATTTTGGCGCTTTAATTACGGCTATTTTTACTTTAACGATATTATGGTCCTGTGGTTCGAACGGAAAGAAAGCATCCGGTGAGATAGCAGCTGATAATGCAAGTGGAGGAATTCAGATTGGCGTGGCCCTGTACTCTTTTAACCGGTTTCCATTTCACGAAACGCTAGATAAATCAAAGGGGGCGGGAGCAGAAATTGTCGAAGGATTCTTCTTTCATAAGCTGGGCGAAGATTTTGAGAATAAAACGATGCAAAATCTGAATGATGAGGAACTTCAAAAGATGAAGAGAATCATCGATGAAAAGGGGTTGAGAATGCCTTCTATATATGCCGATGCAAAGACGCAGGAAGAATGGATTAAGTTCTTCGAGATTGGAAGAATACTGGATATTGATTTTTTAGTAGGTGAACCAGAACCCAAATTTTTGAATCTATTGGATAGTTTGGGGGAACGAGCGGAATAAAATTAGCTATCCATGAACATGCTCGAGGAAAGAGCCGATATTGGCATCCAGATTCTGTTTTGGTGGCGATAAAAGGCCGACCCAATTTAGGAGCATGCGGCGATTTGGGGCATTGGGCTCGTAGTGGGTTAGATCCTGTAGAATGTTTGAAGATTTTGGAGGGTCATCTAGTCGGAATTCACGCCAAGGACCTCGATGAGGCGGGAAATATGGATGCTCAGGATGTAAAGGTTGGAACCGGAGTAATAGATTATGATGCTATACTGAAAGAACTAGATCGACAGGATTATACCGGACCTATATATATCGAATGCGAGCACGATTGGGAGAATAATCTGGGTGATGTGAAATATGCAGTGAAATATTTAAGAGAGTTAACCAATTGAGTAACTCAGCCTAAATTTAATTATTCATTCCAGAATTAAAATAATAAGTACTTGCTTTTTTAAAGGGATCCTGCCAATTAATACATTTGAAGTATCGCTTATCAATTCTTAAGGTGGGTATTCAGTCAATATAAAACTTTATTTGGTGAATTTCAATCTTTTGTTCGTTTTTCCATATTTTCAAACAACAAAGGGAATTTAGAAACTATACTCCAAAAACTATCGTACGGTTTAAAAACATAAGGGTTATAATATAATTATCATGATACATCATTCGGTTATTTTTAATTTAAAACATGTAAAAGGTTCAGAGAGAAAAAAACGCTTCTTTGAAGCAGTAAAAAAACTTGGTCTATTACCGGGAGTGCTTAATTTTAAAATTCTTAAACAAACCAATTCAATGAACACTTTTGATTACGGCATATCAATGGATTTTGTCAATCAAATAACTTATGATAACTACTCCAATAATCCAGAACATTCCAAATTTATTGAAGAATATTGGTCAAAGGATGTAATCGATTTTATTGAAATAGACTATGAAATTTATAATCCTTAACAGTAACAGTATTCTTATTTTGTTACATGGTAAAGGTGAAAATCATCATTTATATATTTGCGAATCTATTCAGTTTACCTTTGGGCTACCTATATGTAAATCAGCATATTGAACCGGATATTTCTAGAGTAGTATGCCATCCCCCTCCTTTTTTTTAATTGATTTTTATAAATAGTTGCTCAGGAAACGTGTCTGTTCTCGGGGAAACATTTATGGATAATCAGTTTTATGCGGGTGATTCGCCCGCGGTTGTCAAGGAAATCAAAGAAATTTTGAACCATGATAATATTACGGTGTACGTTAAGGCAATCTGTGAAAACTATCGAATTGAGAAAGATTTATTATTGAGACCTTCTCTTGGAAGTTACTTCATAAAGAGAACCTTTGAAAATGACCATAATCTTTTATTTCCCCAACCTCCATCCCACATCCCTAGCACCATTCATCTCATCCAATTTCACTAAAAGTTTTTCGCCCTTTCCCAAAGTAAATTTAGGATACACAAATACGAATTGGATTTGCTAGCCTTTTGGAATTCGCTATTATACGATATTGTATAAAATGAAGAAGGCCCGTAAACGTAGTGTTTACGGGCCTTTCGGTGGAATTTGACTATTCCTAAGCGGAGAAAGAGGGATTCGAACCCCCGGAGGTGTGACCCTCAACAGTTTTCAAGACTGCCGCATTCGACCACTCTGCCATTTCTCCTTAGCGGGTGCAAATATAGAAACCTTTTTCAACTTAATAAAATGATTTTGAACTTTTATTTTTTTTAATTTACTATTTCTTAAAACCTCAGTTACAATTTAAGCATAACCCCTATCAAAAATTAAACAGATGTGTTTTCTTAATGCAATAAATACCACAGTAGTAGTATTTCTTTTCGGGTCTATTGCTTAGCCGATTTAGGAAATAGGCTTAACTTTGACAATCCAGCAGGAATTTGTAATAGGGTCATAAATTGACCGCGTGTATTGCGAATTGTCGGATATTTGGGGAAGGGAGTAGTAGACCAGGCATCATACCTCCTAGAATATAGATTTTTAAATTAAAGATTAGCGATTTGGATATTAAAAAGCAATTGGAATGGCGTTATGCAGTTAAAAAATTCGATTCTGATGAATTATTGACTCCGGAAAAACGGGAAATACTAGAGAATGCCTTTAATCTAACGGCAACTTCATTCGGACTTCAGCCTATTAGGCTGGTAGTGGTTCAAAATAAAAAACTTCAAAAGGAATTAGTAGGACATACCTACGGACAGCAACAGGTAGCACAAGCATCCCATGTTTTTGTCATTTGCATAGAACAGCAAATCGATAAGGAATTTATTCACGACTATTTTAAAAGGGTACAACAGATCCGAAATACCTCGGATGAAATCCTCAATCCTTTTAAAGGGGCCTTGGTGGATAGTTTTTCTAAAAAAGAGATGGACGAAGTACGGGTTTGGGCCACAAACCAAGCCTATCTTGCCTTGGGAACTTTATTAACCGTTTGTGCCCTGGAAGGGGTAGATTCCTGTCCTATGGAGGGTTTTAATCCATCTGGCTATGATACACTTTTGGGACTGGAGAAAAGGAAACTTACCTCGGTGCTGGTCCTTCCTGTCGGGTACAGGGCGAAGGATGATATGTTCGCGGCCCTTAAAAAGGTGAGAAAAAATCTAAAGGATAGTATTATCAATATTTCATAAGCAACTGAGTTTCAATCAAAATAAAATAAATATAAATATGCCAGGTTTTGAACTTTTTGGAGAAAAGGAAAAAGCACAAGTTAACGATGTATTGGATTCAGGAGTGTTGATGCGATACGGTTTTGATGGAATGCGAAATGGACATTGGAAGGCCAAAGAACTGGAGAAGGCCCTTGAAAATAGAATGCAGGTAAATCACGCCCATTTGCTAAGTAGTGGCACAGCTGCCTTAACCGTAGCTTTGGCCTGTGCAAAGGTTGGGGCGGGGGATGAGGTTATAATACCCACTTTTACCTTTGTAGCAAGTTTTGAGGCAGTTTTGTCCGTAGGTGCAATTCCCGTTTTGGTAGATGTTGATGACACCCTTACCCTAGATCCAAAAGCAGTGGAAAAAGCAATCACCACGAAGACTAAAGTTGTGATGCCCGTTCATATGTGCGGCTCAATGGCTGATTTAGCCGCTCTAAAGGCAATTTGCGACCAACATGACCTCTTGATGGTAGAAGATTCCTGCCAAGCCATAGGAGGCAGCTATGAGGGCAAGCCACTGGGGAGTTATGGTGATCTTGGTTGTTTTTCATTTGATTATGTAAAAACCATCACCTGTGGGGAAGGGGGTGCTCTAATTACAAATAATGAGGAATTTTATACTACAGCCCATCAGTTCTCCGATCATGGTCACGATCATATAGGAAACGATAGGGGAGCGGAGAACCACCCAATCCTTGGTTATAATTATAGAATTTCTGAATTACACGCAGCTGTAGGATTGGCGCAAATAGATAGATTGGATAGTTTTATCGATATCCAAAAAAAGAATTATACCATCTTACGGTCGGCCTTAGATGTGCTTCCTGGGGTTGCATTTAGAAGGGTTCCGGAAAATGGGGTAGAAAACTATTCTTTCCTAAATTTTTACATGCCTACAGAAGAGTTGGCCCGAAACGTCATTTCGGCTTTATCTGAAAACGGCGTGGATGCTTGTTTTTATTGGTATGACAATAATTGGCATTACTATAAAAAATGGAGCCATTTAAAGAATCTGAATAGTTTGAGCCCGCTATCCGATCAAATTAAAAACGGACTCACAGATTTCAGCAAATCTAATTTCTCACAGTCTGACCACTGGGTAGGACGAAATATTTCTTGCCTAATAAAATTGGGATGGACAGAGGAGGAGGTTAAACAAAGAGCAGAGAATATGATAAATGCAATAAAAAGCGTTATCAACTAAAAATTAATTTATTAATCCAGTAGCTGTTTTAATGAAGAGAGTGTGCTGTTTTTAGTAATAAAGCAACAGGGTTTAGTTGATTGGGTTCGTTTTCCAGAAAGGGCAAGGGGGAGTCTGAAATAAATTATTGTTTGTGAATTTATAGGTATGCGTAGTCCAATTCTATGGACTATTTAACCACTTAAAGTTCTAAGCCAGATTCAATTGAGTATACTGGTAGATATACTATTCCAAGAAATTGCCTTTCTAACATTCAGAGACTACTTAAAGTTATTCTATAATTAATAAGTCACATAGTCCACAATTTGAAGACCATACCCCACAATTCCAACACGTTTTGTAGCAGTGGAATTGGTTAAAAGTCTAATTTTGGAGATATCAATATCATGTAGAATTTGAGCTCCTACACCAAAATCTTTAGCATCCATATCTACTTTTGGAGCCTTATAAATTCCTTGTTTTTGGAGTTCCTTTAATTCCCCTAATCTACCCAATAGATTTAAGGATTCGGATTCCTGGTTAATAAACACTATAGCACCCTTACCTTCTGTATTGATGGCGTTGAACATGTCCTCTAATTTCTTGTCTGGGTTATTCGTTAAGGTACCGAGGATGTCATTATTTATTAAGGTCGAATTGATCCGTGTAAGCACCTTTTCATCTTTTTTCCAAGTTCCCTTGGTCAATGCTATATGAACTTGATTATTGGTGGTCTGCTGATATGCTCTCAATCTAAATTCGCCAAACCTCGTTACAATATTAAAATCTTCCTTTTTACGAATAAGACTATCGTGCTCCATACGATAAGCGATCAAAGATTCGATGGAAACAATTTTAAGATCAAATGTTTGGGCTACTTTTATTAATTGGGGTAATCTGGCCATGGAGCCATCTTCGTTCATAATTTCAACAATAACACCGGCTGGTTTTAGTCCAGCTAAACGGGCGAAATCGATTGCAGCCTCGGTATGCCCCGTTCTTCTTAATACGCCGCCTTCTTTGGCGACAAGAGGAAATATGTGCCCAGGCCTTCCTAGATCATGGGCCTTCATACTTTCATCGGTCAACGCCTTAATCGTACTTGCGCGATCTGCTGCTGAAATACCCGTAGTCACCCCGCGACCTCTTAAATCAACTGAAACCGTGAATGCAGTTTCCAATGGATCCGTATTGTTATGAACCATCATATGCAAGCCAAGCTCCTTGCATCTACCTTCGGTAAGCGGAGCACAGATGAGTCCCCTGCCATGGGTGGCCATAAAATTGATCAATTCTGGGGTAGCCAATTCTGCAGCAGCCAAGAAATCCCCTTCATTTTCCCTATTTTCATCATCCACTACAATTATCACCTTCCCTTGTCTAATATCCTCAATAGCCTCTTCAATGGTATTTAACACAATGGTATCTTCCACTTTAGTTGTCATTTTGTTGCAGTTTTAATCACCTTTTTAAACAATTTCTTAAAATAATCCACGATATTTCCTCCGGATATTAGCCCTTTATCTGCGGTTGCCCGTCTAGTTAAAAAAACACCTAAAGGTAACATTATTAAAGTAGAAAGCCATGCCCCTATGATTGGATGAATATTACCCTCTTTGGCATAGTTACCAGCAAAAACTCCAATAAAATAATAGGTAAGAAATAGCACAATGGCAATAACCATAGGTAAGCCTAGTCCGCCTTTCCTAATTATGGCCCCTAAAGGTGCACCAACAAAAAAGAGGATAATACAAGATAGGGCCAGTGCATATTTTTTATGTAGTGATAAAATATGTAGGCGATAGATCTTATATTTGATTTGTAATTCCTTTTTCTTTCCTTGAATAGTGGTCAAAATATTGGCAGTGGAAGTTTTTGCAGTAGATAGCAATTGCATTTTTTGGTACTCAGGATATAGCGTAATAATACTGTCTAATGAAACAGTAGTGCCTAGAGAATCTCGTTCCTTTTTTTTATTTGCAATAGCTATTAAGGATAGGGAATCTGGCTTGCTCACGAACATAAAGGCCCCAATTCTGTTTACAATGCTTTTAGAGAACGCCTTAACCACCTTTGCATTGTCTTCTTTAAGAGAATCTATATCCTTGGATAAACGGGAAATATTTTTCATTTTATCCGTACTAACGTCCCGTTCCTCATTTAGATCCACATCGTTTAGATCTGAAATATCCTTGTTTATAGTATAGGTTTTAAAATTGGCCTTGGTAAACGGATATTTTAATTTTTCCTTATTGTTGGTAGTGGGCATTTCCTCGTAATAATGCCCCTCTTTAAGCACTAGTTGTAAAATATCGGATTGCTCGCTACTAATTAGTTCTCCTGATTTTGCTTTAATTACCGTAGTATTTACGCTTGACCTGGATTTATTATGGATAATTACATTATCCAAGAAACGATCCTTATCTCCAAATTTCCGATCCACCTTCATATTCATATCGGTGCCTTCCAAATCGCTGAATACCCCTTCAGAAATTATAGCTGCGGGTTTAACTTTGGCTATATTCCTTCGTAAATTATAAATTTTCTGTTCCGAAATTGGGATGATGTTGTTTGCAAAGTAAAAAGTGACCCCGCCCAAAAATGTAACAAATACTATAAGCGTAAGCATAGCCCTTTGAAGGGATATACCCGAGGCCTTCATGGCGGCAAATTCATAATTCTCTGCAAATGACCCAAAGGTCAAGATAGATGAAAGTAGTACCGTTAACGGAATTACCCGTTCCATTAGGTTAGGCATTAGGTAAAACAAGAATTTTCCGATAATAAAGATATCTAATCCCTTACCTGCAAAATCATCAATAAAAAGCCAGATCGTTTGAAATACGAAGATAAACATCAGTATTACGAACGAGCTGAAAAAATTAAAGAGGAAACTCGATAATATATATCGGTCTAGAATTCTCAACGGCTTAATTTCTTATAATGTAGTACCCATCATCCTTGTACTTACTCTCATCAAAAGTAAATAAGGTTTTGGACAAAGGTTGGTCAATTTTAAAAGAATTAACAGTAATTGTAGTTTTGGTCCCATTCTTACCGGTTTCAATTAACTTGTAAATATGCTTGGTCTCCACATCAATTCCCAAAAGAATGGATTTAATTTCAGAATTGGTGTCAATGGGGGTCAATTTAACAAATTGAATTTTTCTTCCTTGTACGTTCTGGAGCACATCCCAGGCATAATTATGTCCTTGCTTGTAAAACGTCAACATTTTGGAAGGGGTAATGGTGTTTTCGTCATCCATTTTTTCCTCAACGGTAACCTCTTCATTTTCGGGAACCACTGTATACACCTTTTTGCCGTCGTACAATTGTTTGGCACCCATGTAGTTGAAAACGTATTTATCCCCCTGCATGGTCACATCTCCACGGGTATCCGTATTTATTTTCGCTTCCTCATTTCTCAAGGAATATTTAAAATCCACAAAAATATTATCGTAACTCTTTACTTTGTTATATACTTCATCTAACAATGATTTGGCCTTATTGAAATCTTGGGCCATGGCTATTGTTGAGGAAAGCGTAAATAGTACTAAAAATAATAGTCTTTTCATTGTTCTTTATTTTAATCTGTTTATGTCCCTTAGGGAGTTTCGTTGCTCAATAATTGGTCAAGGGCATAAATATCCTGAACCAATACCTGTCTAGCCTTACTACCTTCAAATGGTCCAACAATACCTGCTGCTTCCAGTTGATCAATTATTCTGCCTGCACGGTTATATCCTAATTTTAGCTTTCGCTGAATAAGGGAGGCCGACCCTTGTTGTGCAATTACAATAACTTCTGCTGCTTCCCTAAACTTGGCATCCCTATCGGATATGTTGTAATCAATACTTGTGCCAGACTCGTCATTACCTACATATTCTGGCAACAAATGGGCATCTGGGTAAGCTCTTTGAGAGCCTATAAATTTCGTGATTTTTGCAATCTCAGGGGTATCCACAAAAGCACATTGAATTCGCGTAACGTCATTGCCCTGGGTGAAAAGCATGTCTCCACGACCAATCAATTGGTCCGCCCCTTGGGCGTCTAGAATGGTCCTGGAGTCGATTTTAGAGGTAACCCTAAAAGCTATCCTAGCTGGGAAGTTTGCTTTTATAATACCCGTAATAACATTCACGGAAGGTCTTTGTGTCGCAATGATCAAATGGATTCCGATCGCCCTCGCTAACTGTGCCAATCTGGCTATTGGGGTTTCCACTTCCTTGCCAGCTGTCATGATCAGATCCGCAAATTCATCGATGACCAAAACGATATAGGGTAAGAACATATGCCCATCATTGGGATTCAACTTACGGGCCTTAAACTTGGTGTTATATTCTTTAATATTACGGACCATGGCCACTTTCAATAGTTCGTACCGATTATCCATTTCGATACAGAGCGAATTTAAGGTGTTAATTACCTTGGTGTTATCGGTGATAATGGCGTCTTCGGAATCGGGCAACTTGGCCAAATAATGTCGTTCTATCTTATTGAATAGGGTAAGCTCTACTTTTTTAGGATCGATCAGAACAAATTTAACTTCTGCTGGATGCTTTTTATAGAGTAGGGAGGTCAGTACTGCATTTAATCCGACCGATTTACCTTGCCCTGTAGCACCAGCCATTAAGAGGTGGGGCATTTTCGCCAAATCCACAACAAAGGTTTCATTGCTAATGGTCTTACCAAAGGCAATAGGTAGCTGCATTTCCGCCTTTTGAAATTTACTAGACGCAATAACTGAACGCATAGAAACTATGGTAGCATTTTTATTGGGCACTTCTATACCTATGGTTCCTTTTCCCGGGATAGGGGCAATAATTCGAATTCCTAATGCAGCAAGCGATAGTGCAATATCGTCTTCCAAGTTTTTTATTTTGGAAATACGCACCCCGGCATCGGGAACAATTTCATATAGGGTTACCGTAGGTCCAATGGTAGCTTTGATCTGTGCGATCCCTATTTTGTAGTTTTTTAAGGTCTCTACAATCTTATTTTTATTTTCTTCAAGCTCCTCTTGGTTAATGGTGATACCTCCTGCAGCCCCGTGCTGATCTAAGAGATCTAAGGTTGGAAATTTGTAATTTCCCAATTCCAGAGTAGGATCAAATTCACCAAAATCGGCTACCAATTTATCGGAAATATTATCTTCCTCTTCGGTTTCCTCTTTTATTTTTTCTACTTCCATGGCTATGGTGTCTTCTTCCGCACCAACATTGATCTGAAAATCATCCTCTATATCCTCTTTTTCTAAGGCGGGAATGTCTTTTTTATGGGTATAGGTATTTATTACGATAGGTGATTCTTCTTCTTCTTTCGCAATCATTTTACCCCCATTCGTACTAAGCTCGGGGGCGTTGTTTTTAGTAATAGGGGGCGATTTTAATTCGGAGGCTAGGGATTTTCCTTTCTTATTGATATAGTTAACCGCCGTATCGGGTGAGAATTGAAAGAGCCTTACCAATATTATGATCAGTCCAAACAATAGCATTAAGAATACTCCGACTTTACCGCCATAGTCCTGCAGGAAATCGTTCATTTCAAAACCAACCATTCCACCCAAAAGAGGTTTGGAAGCTGCGAAAAAGCCCAATGCTATAGAAAACCAGATTATAAAGACCATACCCCATATCCATCTCCTTAGTAGTCCTTTTTTGGTAATACTAAAAAATAAATGCAGTCCGGAAATGAAAAGTAAGAAGGTGAAAATAATGGAAGAAATACCGAACCCTTGATAGATGACCACATGTCCTACATTGGCCCCAAATTTATTCAACAAGTTTTCTGCTTGTTCATTTCTATTGGAAAATTCGCTGAGTACGCTTTGATCGTCTTCCCAGGTGAAGTAAAAAGAGACGAAAGAGAAAAACAGGGCAACGCCCAATATCATTAGTAAACCTCCCAGAATAATTTTATTCTGTTTTGATAATTTTAAAGTAAAGCCTTTTTTTACGGGAGTGGACTTTGGTTTTCTTACCTTCTTTGCCATTAAATCTTTTATTCTGGGGGCTAAATTACAAATTTACTTATGAACTTATACTCCTCCCAAATAGAAAGTCGGGAATTTTACGGAAGATGCTATCCGATAATCTTAAACGTTCAATACTGCCTATGCCGAACAACTACATTTGTCCGCAACGATTTTACGAAGGTTAAAAAAAATGCTTTTAAAATAATTTCGGACCATATATTATAAGGCCTATAGCACAGGCAGCAACGGAAACCAACATTACCGCACCTGCAGAGACATCCTTGATTAGTCCGATTTTTGGGTCAAAATTAGGCTGTACAAAATCGGACAATTTTTCTATTGCCGTATTCATCCCCTCAATTCCAAGCACTAGGGCAATAGCCAGAATTTGAATGGTCCATTCTGTGTTTGAGATTTCGTAATAAAATCCCGCTGCAGTCATTACTATCCCTATAAAAACTTGGACCTTAATGCTAGCCTCGGTCTTTATAAGTAAAAGCGCACCCTTGACCGCAAACCCCACACTGCGGATACGATTGGTTAGGAAACTTTCTTTAGGCATTCATCAGAGCTTCTAATGCTGCCTTGTAATTTGGCTCCTCTATGGTTTCTTGTACCTGCTCTGTGTAGATTACCTTCCCTGATTCGTTCAATACTACTACCGACCTGGATAATAAGGGAGCAAGAGGTCCATCTACAAACTGAACATTATACGCCTTACCAAAGTTACCGTCTTTAAAATCGGACAACATTTCTACATTGGTGATGCCTTCAGCGCCACAAAAACGAGCTTGGGCAAAAGGCAAATCCTTTGAGATACACAAAACCACGGTATTGTCCAATTCTGCTGCCTCCTTGTTAAACTGTCGTACAGATTGCGCACAGGTACCAGTATCTATACTAGGAAAAATATTCAACACTATTTTCTTTCCTTTGTAGTCAGATAAATTTGCGGATGAAAGATCTCCTTTTGTCAATGAAAATGAAGGAGCTTCACTTCCAGTGGAAGGTAGTGTTCCTATTGTATTTATGGGGTTTCCCTTAAGTGTTACAGTTGCCATGGTTTTATGTTTTAATTTGCTGTGAAAATAAAAAATATATAGCGGATATGTAAGTAATAATTGATAAAAATATTGACGCTACCTAAACGATTAATTTAATCATAGGATTTTAAGTAAAAAACCGTTTGCAAAAGGGCGTATACCTTCTACAAACGGTTTTATTAAAGGGTGCCTACCGGTAAGGTAAAGCCGTATTGCCTAGGCAATATCTTTTATTTGTCAATTGACCCCAATACCCGTTGCATAAATTCGTTTAGGGCATCTTTTTGGGATTTTCCTTCTTTTATGGATTTGTTGACTTCCAAGGCTCCATAAAGATTTGATATCAATTCGCCAATTGTATCCAGCTCCTCATCCTTTAAGGAGGGGACTTCTGTGATGGATTCCAAGGTCTCTATTGTTTCCAATACAAAATCCTCGTCATTATCGGCAATAAACTGTGTTAGGTGCTTAATTACTGGTAATTTCACTGATCAATTCTTTTAAAACATCATATTTATTCGTCTGCACCTGATTTTTGATCGTCCCGTTCTCAAAAATTGCAAATGTGGGTAAATTGTCCACATTGGCCAATTTTCTAGAATCAGGAAACTTTTCAGCATCCGCCAACACAAAGGTAATACCTTCATTCTCGGTAGATTCTTTTTTAAACTTCGGTTTCATGATCCTGCAATTCCCACACCATGTGGCGGAATATTGAACCACTACCTTATTATTCTTATCGATAATCTCTTGGAGATTATCACTTTCCAATTCTAATAACATACCTATAAATTTTAAATTCGTTATAAAAAATAGGAGTCCATTTCTAAGAGAATGGACTCCTTAAATTTATTGCCCGTTCTTAGTTGGCATGCGTAGAAAGGTAGCTAGCAACCCCTTTTCTGTCAGCGGTCATAGCTTCCTTACCTTCTTCCCAGTTTGCAGGACATACCTCACCTTTTTCTTGAACGTGGGTGTAAGCATCTATCAAACGTAAATATTCATTTACATTTCTTCCCAAAGGCATGTGGTTAATTCCTTCGTGGAAAACGGTACCTTCCTCATCAATTAGGTAAGTAGCACGGTAGGTTACGTTATCACCTTCTACAGTAACAACTCCGCTTTCTTCGTTGTACTGCTCGTTGGTGATATCCAAAATACCTAAGGTAGAAGCAAGGTTTCTATTGCTATCCGCAAGGATTGGGTAAGTAACCCCTTCTATACCACCGTTGTCCTTAGATGTGCTCAACCAAGCAAAATGTACTTCTGCAGTGTCACAAGATGCACCGATTACGATTGTGTTTCTCTTCTCAAATTCTCCTAAAGCCGCTTGGAAAGCATGTAATTCTGTTGGACAAACAAAGGTAAAATCCTTTGGATACCAGAACAAGATTACTTTTTTGTTATTTTTCTGAGCTTCTTCTAAAACATTCAGTTTAAAAGTGTCACCCAATTCATTCATTGCATTTACACTAAGATTTGGAAATTTTTTACCTACTAAAGTCATATGTATAATTTTTATTATTGATTTCTAAATACAAAATTACAGCTTATATCAAGTATAAGGGGGAATTGGGATTTAAAAAATTTATAAGGTTATAGCTTTAATAGATGCCTGCCCCGCATCGTGGAAACTGTTAAGATTTCGGAAAAATTACGAGCATACTTATGTTAAATCTTCAAAATTAAGGAGTGAAAACTGACAATAAACGAATCTGGATTTTTCTATGTAATTATTTTTTCTCTATTCCAGCTTCTGTTGTGGCAAGTTGTTTGATTTTTATATTTAAAGCTGCAAAAAATAAGGTCATAAAGGGGCTAAGCCAATTGAAAATGGCATATACAAAATATTCGGCGACACCTACTCCCAACACCCCCGAATGATAGGCCCCACAAGTATTCCATGGAATAAGCACCGAGGTTACAGTACCTGAGTCTTCCAAGGTTCGACTAAGATTTTCGGGAGCAAGTCCCTTATCCTTATATGCTTTTGCAAACATTTTACCAGGTACTACAATAGCCAGATACTGATCAGAGGCGGTGACATTAAGCGCCAAACAACTGGCAACCGTACTAGCAAAGAGGCTAAAAGTAGATTTAGCCATGCTTAACAGGGCGCTGCTAATTCTAGATAACGCCCCAATACCATCCATAATTCCCCCAAATACCATTGCACAAATAATTAACCAAATGGTTCCCAACATTCCTGTCATGCCTTTGGCAGAGAATAGTTCACTAAGGACAGCACTTTCGGTGGCAATATTGGTCTGAACGGTTATAGCGTTCATTACTCCCTTGTACCCAGATTCAAATGTCAACGCTTTGGCACCGGTTAGGCCCATTACTATCTCGGGTTGAAAAATTAGGGCGAATAACCCTCCCAACAAGGTCCCTATCAATAAGGCTAGAAGGGGAGGGGCCTTTTTTAAGATCAGAAATATTACGATCACCGGTACTAAAAATAACCAACCATTAATATTGAAAGTATTCTCTATGGCAGACATTATGCCTTTCGTGTCCGTTGTTCCACTGGTATCTATAGTAAAGCCTAAAATCACAAACACCAGAATGGTAATAATGATGGTGGGTATGGTGGTGATGGCCATATACTTAATATGAGTAAAGAGCTCACTGCCAGCCATTGCTGGTGCTAGGTTGGTGGTATCGCTCAGAGGGGACATTTTATCCCCAAAATAGGCGCCAGACAAGATAGCTCCTGCGGTCATTCCCATAGGGATGCCAAGTGTGCTCCCTATTCCGATCAATGCAATACCAACCGTTGCTGAAGTGGTCCACGAACTCCCTGTAGCTACCGAAATTACAGCACAAATAATCACACAGGCCGCTAGAAATATCGTCGGATTTAAAACTTGTAACCCATAATAGATCATTGTTGGAATTATTCCACTGATCAACCAAGTTCCAGATAGTGCCCCTACCATAAGTAAAATCAGTAAGGCTCCAGTGGTAGATTTTAGGTTTTCGGCCACCTCCGAAATCATTTGTTCGTAGGAGACCTTATTAAATACGCCTACCACAGCAGCAACTGCACCTCCCATTAAAAGAATAAACTGATTGGATCCGCTGAGGGCATCGTCCCCATATATAAAAACATTATACGCCAACATCCCTACTAATGCAAAAACGGGTATTAGCGCCTCCCAAATGTTTAACTCCTTATTTTCTACAATGTGTTCATTTTCAGGCCCACTGGGGTTGGTGCTTAGGTTTTGCATCTAAAAGTTCTTTGTTACCTCGTAATATTACGATTTTGCCTCCTGTTCTGCAAACCTAAAATTATTCCCCATCAATTTTAAGGTAAACCTTATGGCAGCCAAGTTATTCCCCTTTCTATAACAATGGGTTGCAAAAAGAATGCTGGAATTTATATCTTAATCTTTAGAGGTAATCTAACCGGAAAGGATGCTTTTACCTATTGGGTATATTGGTTATAAAAGTTTTATGATTTTATGTTTAGTTCTTTTAGGCAGCTTTTCATGGTGTTGTAGGTCCGCTCTATATTATCGTCCAAACCTATTGAAAATCGGATTAGACCATTGGAAAGGCCCATTTCCAACTGTTCTTCCATGGGAATTTCGGAGGAGGTGGAAGTGCCTGGGGCACTAAATAGTGTTTTGTAGAACCCTAGGCTTACCGCTAAATAGCCTAGATGTTTCTTTTGCATCAGTTCCATTAAGGAATTGGCATTTACCAACGACCCTAAATCCATGGTCAATAATCCTCCATAACCATAGTCGGAATTGTATTGCTTTGTCATCACTGAATGGCCTTTGTGAGAACTCAATCCTGGATAAACCACTTTTAGTCCGTCCTTTTCAAAATTCTGTGCCAAAAACAGCGCATTTTCACTGTGCTTTTTCATTCTAATATGAAGTGTTCGCATATTTTTCAATATCGATGCGGCCCTCATACTATCCAAAGTACTTCCCAGCAACATTCCGGCACCAGAATTCACGTCTTTAAGGCTCAGGCAGAATTCCTTGGTACCACAGACGGCACCCGCTACGCAATCACTGGTGCCATTGATAAATTTGGTAAGACTATGGATTACAATATCGGCACCTAATTTTGCGGGACTAATGGATAAAGGGGAGAAGGTATTGTCTACCACCAAGGGAATACTATTGTTTTTAGCAATTTTAGACATTTGTGCTATATCGGTCACCTCTAATAAGGGATTACTGACGGTCTCGCAATAGATCATTTTTGTTTTTGGGGTGATGGCTTTGCTAACCGACTCTTCATTAGTGGTATCCACAAAAGAAATATGAATATTAAATTTTTTAAGAAAATTCTTCATGAAAGCATAGGTGCCGCCATAAATAGTCCGACTGCTAACAATATGATCGCCGGCATTACACAATTGTAAGATTACCGAAGTAATGGCACCCATTCCACTGCCAGTGACATTGGCGGTTTCGGTACCTTCAAGTGCTGCCAAAGCCTCACCCAAATATAAATTAGAGGGGGAAGAGTGCCTACTATACAAATAACAGCCCTCCGTATTCCCTTCAAAAGTATCAAACATGGTCTTGGCTGATAAAAAAGTATAGGTAGAAGAATCAGAAATAGAGGGGTTAACCCCTCCAAATTCTCCAAAATATTGTAAGTCTTGCAGGTGATCCGCTCCTTTATATTTCATGATGTTTAGGTTTAATTTCTCATGAAACTAAAGATTATTAGGTATAATATCAATATAAACCTCTATATTTAGTATATAAAACTATTAATTTTAATTATAGTAGATTAAATTACCGTATAATAAAGAGTTGGCTTTGGAATACGGAAAAAACATCAGTTTGAAATGAGCATGACCGAAAACTGGTTACAAATACGGTTGAAGATTTGCGATTCAGACTGCCGTCAGGCAAGTTTACCTGCCTTAGGCAGGCGCAGTCGAAGAATGACCGTTAAAAAACGATAAATATCTACCTATGAAATTAGATGGAACGGATGAAAAATTATTAGGGTTGCTGCAAAAAGATAGTAAACGAACCACAAAGGAATTCGCCCTGCAATTAAAATTATCGGTAACCGCTGTTTATGAACGGATAAAGCGCTTGGAAAAAACGGGTGTCATTACCAAATATGTCGCTTTGGTAGATAAAAAGAAGGTAAATAAGTCTTTTGTAGTCCTTTGTCATGTTAAGTTAACCCAGCATACCAAAGAATTTATTGCGAAGTTTGAGCAGGAAGTCTTAAAATTGAAAGAGGTTGCGGAATGCCATCATATAAGTGGCGATTACGATTACATCTTAAAAATTTACGTAGGCAATATGGAGGAGTATCGCGATTTTATGGTTACTAAGCTCACAGCACTTAACCATATCGGTAGCACTCAAAGTGCATTTGTGATTGAGGAGGTTAAAAATAGTACTGAAATAATTCTTTGAGTTCCTCTGTTGTTTTTTGGGGCTATTTTCACAAAGCTGCTTTGTTGTCCAACCATAAAACATTTGTATTTTTGTTTCAATTATATTAAAACTAATCTTTTCAATACATTAATAATATGACCCAATACGATGTAGCCATAATTGGCTCAGGTCCTGGAGGATATGTCGCCGCTATTAGATGTGCCCAATTAGGAATGAAAACCGCAATAATAGAAAAGTATTCGACCTTAGGGGGCACCTGCCTAAACGTAGGGTGTATACCATCTAAAGCCTTGTTGGATTCTTCTCACCATTATGAAGATGCAGTGAAGCATTTTGAAACGCATGGTATTGAAATCCCAGGGGAAATAAAGGTGAATCTAGAAAAAATGATTTCCCGTAAACAAGCTGTAGTAGACCAGACCTGTGCTGGTGTGAAATTCTTGATGGATAAAAATAAGATTACCGTCTATGAAGGGTTGGGGAGCTTTAAGGATGCCAATCATATCAATATTGCCAAAACCGACGGAGAAACAGAAACCATTGAAGCGAAGAATGTAATTATCGCTACAGGTTCTAAACCGTCGACTCTTCCATTTATCAAATTAGATAAGAAGCGGGTAATTACCTCCACGGAGGCCTTAAAGCTAAAAGAAATCCCCAAACATATGATAATCATCGGAGGTGGTGTTATCGGTTTGGAATTAGGCCAAGTGTATAAGCGATTGGGTGCAGAGGTAACCGTGGTAGAGTTTATGGACCGTATTATTCCTGGGATGGATGCTGGATTATCCAAAGAATTGACTAAAGTGATGAAGAAACAGAAAGTAAAGTTCCTTCTATCGCATAAAGTAAAATCTGTTGAGACTAAAGGTAGCGAAGTAATCGTCAAAGCCGATGATAAGAAAGGTGCTGAAGTAGCGCTAAAAGGAGATTATTGTTTGGTAGCTGTAGGGAGAAGGCCGTTTACCGATGGCTTAAACCTAGAAGCTGCTGGGGTTAAGATGGAAAAAAACGGCACTGTTGCGGTTAACGACCACTTACAGACCAATGTTTCCCATATTTACGCCATAGGCGATGTGGTTAGGGGTGCTATGCTAGCTCATAAGGCCGAAGAAGAAGGCGCCATGGTGGCTGAGATTTTGGCGGGACAAAAACCTCATATCGACTATAACCTTATCCCTGGAGTGGTTTATACATGGCCAGAAGTAGCTGCAGTAGGAAGAACCGAAGAGCAGTTAAAAGAATCTGGAATCGAATATAAAGTAGGTCAGTTTCCGATGAGAGCGTTGGGACGCTCCCGTGCCAGCATGGATCTGGACGGTTTTGTAAAGATATTAGCGGATAAAAAGACCGATGAAGTATTGGGCGTGCATATGATAGGTGCCCGTGCGGCAGATCTGATTGCCGAGGCCGTTATTGCAATGGAATTTAGGGCATCTGCAGAAGATATTTCAAGAATAAGCCACGCACATCCAACCTATGCGGAAGCAGTGAAGGAAGCGGCTTTAGCAGCAACCGATGACCGTGCGCTACATATATAACAAGAGTTTTTAATTGTTGACCAGAATCAAAAAGACCTGTTGGAAATCCAACAGGTCTTTTATTATGTCCAAAGACCTAGGTTCAAAGTCCGAGACAAGACGTTTTTTGAATTCTTCCGAGTATTTATTTTAATCCCTCCGGTTTGCACTTTCAATAAAGGGAGGAGCTCTTAATTTTTTTCCTTAGTAGTGGTCAACCCTTATCAGAGACGTACATCACTGCAAACTGATTATTGCGTTAGCTATTGCAGCGGCATCCTTTTTTGGGTTTTGTAAACCTTGTGGATATTTTGAAAAATGCCCCAATAAAACAAAATTACCGGTTTAGGACGATAGCCAAAAAAGATATAGCGGAAAGAGCGCCCCGATAGGGGAACGCCCAACAACAAATAATTTAAAGAAAAGAGCCACCCGATTTTATATCGATAAATAAGGTCTATAATCAGAAAGTCCTGTTGACATCTGCCAACAGGACTTTCTTTTATGTCCAGAGTATTATGTAATTGAAGCATCTCACTATTCACTACTCAATACTTTGTACTCAATTCTCAACACTATCCTTTATGAGATCCATCACAAAATGGAGGGTTCTTAGTAAGTTTACAAGTGCAGAAATTGGCAGTTTTTTCTTCTGTAGCTACATATGCTAGGGGAGGAGTGGCTTTTTCCGCTCTGTGAGATCCGTCGCACAATGGTTGGCTGCTACTATGGCCGCAAGTACACCAAGAATATCTTTTGTCTTTCTCCATGGCTATTGCAATGGGGGAGAATTTTTTAACTGGTTCGCTCATGATTATATTTTTGCGCGAAAATAGGCCAAACCGGTATGGTAAACGGTATAATAAGTCTAATTCTTTACCAGTCTAAATAAGCGACGTAAGCTCAATTTAGATTTTGTCCATATAGAGTTAACACTGGGCAAATTATCAACGCCAATCAATAAGACTACTTTGTCCTGCACGACTTTAATTCCAGTGGCCAAGTGTAGTTTAATCTGCACCTTATTGGCCTCGTATTTTAAGGCCAACACGGTAGTGGCAATAATAAATGCCAATGCCCCCGGAACAACGATATAAGGAGGAAGGGAATGGTTTAAAAAGTAATATACTCCTAATCCTGTAAAACTCCCATAAAGGATAATATAATGGAATACATAAATAGATAGTGTGCTCTGGCCAATTTTTAATAAGGTAGTGTTGATCAAAAATCTTCTGAATAACATAAAAACGGCAAATACTAGAAATACATCCCCCAATCTAATGAACAGGTAATTGTTTAGATAGACCTTGGAAAACAAGGCCATCCCCGTTAGGTTGGAGAGTTTTAAAAAGAATCCTGAAGAATAAAATAAGAGTAAGGTCCCTATGGCCGTAAAGCTTAAAATAGCTACTGGATACAAATAAGCGTGACTTTTAAATCGGTTGAACCAAACAGATAGAAATGCCCCTATACTCGCATACCCAAACCATGGGATAATGGTAAATACGGAACCATTGGCCTTGGTAAGGTAATTGGCTAATAAACTAGGTAAATAATGATGTGCATATTGCTTGTAATAAGGTTCCATTACAAATAGGGCAAGGGTGATGATTAGCAAGAGGCTGGGAAACAAAAATTTGTTCCTGTTGGCTGTCAACAGATATATTCCAATGATACCCAAGATAGATAGCCCTATGCAGTGTAATACATCTACTAAGTAAAAAGAGCCGTAGATTTGTCCTTTCAATAGGCCAAAAAAGTTAAGTCTCAGCAAGTAGCCGATGACCAACAATTGTAGTCCCCTTTTAACGCCCTTTTTTACCCTAGGGTTATTAAATCCAATTTTATCCCCTTTAATGAGAAGATAAGTGAATATAAACCCGGATACGGTAAAGAAAACTGGAGCGGTGACCCCTCTAAAGTACTTCCAAATGGAGTAATATATATTGGAGTTGTCCCTATAGGCATTGTCCAATAAACCATCTACAAAATGCCCTTGTAGCATCATCAAGATGGCCCAGGCTCTTATAGCGTCAATAAAGTAAAGTCTCAGGTTGGCGTTCCCCATTTATAATTTATATATACCCTATATACTTGCAAAACAGTGGTTTTGGATGTTTGGGCGTGCAAAATTAGATAAATAACTCGCAATTCAATCTATTTTACGGTATTTTCGTTGCAATTTTATATATTATAGATAAAAAGATGTCGCATTTAGTAGCTTTCGCAGGAAGTAATTCCACCCAGTCCATCAATTTTAAATTGGTAAAACACACTGCTTCCCGTATTAAAGATCATGAAGTCCGCTTATTGGATATGTCCCAGATAACACTACCCGTTTTTAGCGAAGATCTTGAAAGAGAGGAGGGATATGCACCTATTTTAAAGGAGTTATTGGATAAAATTAAACAGGCAAATGGGCTTATTATTTCTGTTAACGAACACAACAGAAATCCATCCGCTTTTTTTAAGAATCTAATCGATTGGTTATCACGGGTGGATAAGGAATTCTTAAATGGAACAAAAATTTTATTGATGTCCTCTTCCAGAGGCAGGGGCGGGGCTTTAGGGTCACAGGAAGTAGCTAATAAATTATTATCCAGATTTGGGGGAGAAATAGTGGCGACATTTTCTTTACCCTCATTTAATCATACCTTTTCAGAAATGGAAGGAATCACGGATTTGGAACTAAAGGAAGTACATGATACTGCGTTGCAAAGCTTCCTTTCTAAAATTTAGAATCTTTTGCGAAAAAAGTTATCGTTTACGGTTGCGGATATTAAAGGATTTAAAAACTACTTGCTGCAATGGGCTCAGCAATTTAATGAAGTGGTTTGGCGAGATAGTAATGGACACAATGAAAAATACACTTCCTTTGATGCTGTCTTGGCTGTAGATGCGCTAACGTCCATTGTTACTGATGCCGCGAACGCCTTTGAAGATTTAAAGACCTACCAGTCCAACTCGGGGGATTGGATTTTTGGCTATTTGTCCTACGACCTTAAAAATGAAGTAGAGCGACTAACTTCTTCCAATTATGACGGATTGGATTTTCCAGAACTATTCTTTTTTCAACCCAAAAAAATCATTTTTATTGAGGGCAACACGGTCAGTTTTCATTATCTGAATATGGTGGATGATGAAATTGAAGCTGATTTCAAAGAACTTACCGAAGGGGAATGCACAGCATCTTACAAAGACACCCAAGAATCGGTTGTTCACATAAAACTTAGGATCTTTAAAGATCAATATTATGCCAGGGTTACCCAAATCTTGGAACATATCCATAGAGGGGATATCTATGAGGCCAATTTTTGTCAGGAATTTTATGCTGATAACATCCAAATAGATCCTTTAGCGATATATTTAAGACTAAATGCAATCTCACGCCCGCCTTTTGCTACATTCTTAAAATTGAACGACAACTATCTTATGTCCGCCTCTCCAGAACGCTATCTTAAAAAGGAGGGAACTAAAATAATATCCCAGCCAATAAAAGGCACCGCAAAAAGAGCAATGGACCCGAAAGAGGATTTGGTCTTGGCAACTACCTTGGCAAGAGATCCAAAAGAACGTGCAGAGAACATAATGATTGTAGACCTTGTGCGGAACGACTTGTCCAAAAGCGCCTTAAAGGGCAGTGTAAGGGTAGAGGAGCTTTGTAAAGTGTACTCCTTTGACCAGGTGCATCAGATGATCTCTACCGTTACCGCAGAGGTGGCAGAAACTGCAAATCCCGTTGATATTATTAAAGAAACCTTTCCCATGGGAAGTATGACCGGTGCTCCAAAAGTTTCAGCCATGAAAATAATTGAAGCCCTGGAAGCCACTAAAAGAGGACTATACTCAGGAACTGTAGGTTATTTTACACCGAAAGGGGATTTTGATTTTAACGTGGTTATTAGGAGTATTCTATACAATAAAACAAAGGCCTATGCCTCTTTTTCGGTGGGAAGCGCTATAACGGCAAAAGCCTCCCCAGAAAAGGAATATGAAGAATGCCTATTAAAGGCGAAGGCCATGCGGCAGGTTTTGGAAAATGAGAATGGTATTAGGAATTGATACAATTTGGAGTTTCGCAAGAAGTAATGTAAATAACCATTCTAACAAACGTAATTTAAATTGATTTATGGAAACTATAACTCTTCCATTAAAATATAAGGACACCCCTATTTACTGCTGGTATGTACCACCACCTATTATAAAGGGTATTGTAATTTTGGTGCACGGATTTGGCGAACATTCTGGTCGCTATTTTCCAAATGTAGTGCCAACCTTCCTTAAAGCGAATATGGCAGTAATTAGTTATGATAATATAGGTCATGGCAATTCTGGAGGAAAAAGGGGGGATTGTCCAAGTTATGGGGCGTTATTGGAGTTGCTGCACCTAGTAGTCGTAAAGGGAAAAGCACTTGTTCCCAATACTCCGATATTCCTTTACGGACATAGTATGGGAGGAAATCTTGTGCTGAATTATGCTCTAAGATCAAAGGTAGATCTTAAGGGAGTAATAGCTACCAGTCCCTATCTAAAATTAGCGTTCCAACCTCCAAAATGGAAAATGGTATTAGGAAAGGCAATGCTTGGTCTATTTCCACATATCACGCTAGCCTCAGGATTAAGTCCAACTGGTATTTCCAGGATACCTGAAGAGGTAGAGCACTACAGGCAAGATCCCTTGGTGCACGATAGGGTGAGTCCAATGTATTCCTTCCCAGTAATGGATGCTGGACAGTGGGCAATTGACCATGCTTCTCAATTAAAAACAGAAACCTTATTGCTACATGGTACCGGAGATAAAATAATAGATTATAAGGGTACCGAAAGCTTTCACAATAAGGCTTCCGTAACCACATTGGAATTGCTGGAGGGCGGGTATCACGAATTACACAATGACCTTTGCCGTAAGGAGGTACTGCTGATAATTTCCACTTGGTTGAAGAAAAAACGCTTATAAAACACTCCTTTAAACGGTGAAGATGAAAAGGTAGGGGTACTAGTGCGAATCAATTTTTCTTCCGTATTTTAGTGCCGTGCTAGACAGTTTTAAAAATCATATAGAAAGTAAGTTTCCCAATCTTAAGAAAGAGGTATTTATTCTGGCCGTCAGTGGCGGGGTAGACAGTGTAGTTTTAGCACGACTTTGTGCTTCCTGCAAAATGGATTTTGTATTGGCGCATTGTAATTTTCATCTACGAGGTGAAGAAAGCAATAAGGATGAGGTGTTCGTAAGGGAATTAGCCGCTGAATTGAAGAAAAACTTGCACGTAACTCATTTTGCTACAAATGATTATGCCGATAAAAATAAATTATCAGTTCAATTAGCAGCCAGAGACCTTCGCTATACTTGGTTTGTGGAATTGATGAAGGACCATAACATAAAAACCTTGGTCACAGCTCATCATGCAGATGATAATCTGGAGACATTTCTAATCAACTTGTCCAGAGGAACTGGAATTGAAGGGTTGATTGGAATTCCAGCTAAGACAGAGACTATTTCTAGGCCGCTCCTTACTTTTTCTCGGGACGAGATTATGGCTTATGCCAAAGAACATAGGTTACTATGGAGGGAAGATGCCAGCAATAAGGATACGAAATATCTAAGAAATAATATTCGCCATACTATTGTCCCACATTTGAAAGAATTACACCCTACTTTTTTGGATAACTTTTTAAAGACACAGCAGCATTTATCAGATACCTTAGAAATTACCCAAGTCTATTTAAAAGACCTTAAGAAAAGGCTTTTTCATTTTGAAAACGGACAGGAAAAAGTCAAGGCTGCATCACTTTTGGCCCTAAAGCCCACCAAAAGCCATCTATTCCATTTTTTTAGAGATTATGGATTTACACAATGGGATGATATATATGGTCTTTTAACAGCGAATAGTGGGAAAGAAGTGCATTCTCCAACACATCGCCTGCTTAAGGATAGGGAGTTTTTGTTGTTACAAAAAAACACTTCGGAAGATGATTATACTTACGAAATAACGGAAGATCAGCTCGGAATAACAAGTCCCATACCCGTAAAAATTACGAAGGTGAATGAAATTGGGAAAATTTCCCAAAATATTCTGTATGTAGACAAAGAAAAGTTAAAATACCCCTTAACTATCAGGAAAAGAGAAAAAGGGGACTATTTTTGCCCACTTGGGATGGTAGGTAAGAAAAAATTGTCCAAATATTTTAAGGACGAGAAATTAGATACCTTTTCCAAGGAAAATCAGTGGTTACTGTGTTCCGGAAACCAAATTGTTTGGGTGATAGGGAAACGTGCTGACGATCGATTTAAAATAACGCAGTCAACAAAAATAATAGTAAAGTTTAGTCTGGAATAATGAGAAAATTAGCGGTAGTACTTATTTTTATATTCGGAATATTTTTGGGCCATGCCCAATCAGACGATAATCCGACCGTTTGGACCTATGAGACGGAAAAAATAACCGATACGGAATACAATTTGATCATTAAGGCCGACATCTTTGAAGGTTGGCATATCTATTCACAGTTTACAGATGAAAACGGCTCACTGCCAAGTGAACTTAGCTTTGTAAAAGTCGGGGAAGATTATGAATTGGTGGGACCCACCACAGAAAGTGAAACCCGAACAGAATATTCAGATATTTTTGAAGTGGAAGAAACCTTTTTTAAGGATGAAGCCATCTTTACCCAAAAAATTAAAATTTTAAATCCAGAGGTCACCCAGGTAGAAGTAGGGATGTTTTATCAAATCTGTAAGGAAGTCTGTATTCCCAAAGATGAAGTTTTTTATATTTCCCTTACCGGGGAAGAAGTAGTGGTTGTAGAAAAGGAGATAGATGAACGCAGTAAGGAGCTAAGTGCTGCGCTTATAGTGGATCTTAAGAACAAAGAGCTGTTGGTTGAAGGCGATAGGGACCATGTGGATGAAAAGACGGGAATGTGGGTCATTTTCGGATTGGGTTTCCTAGGAGGCTTAATTGCATTATTGACTCCATGTGTATTTCCTATGATTCCGCTTACCGTGTCCTTTTTCACCAAACAATCTGGCAATAAATCCAAGGGAATTGCCAACGCGTTATTGTATGGCTTTTTTATTATCTTAATATACTTTTTATTGAGCCTGCCTTTTCATCTTTTCGATTCGGTAGATTCACAGATTCTAAATACCATTGCGACTAATATCTGGCTAAACATTGCCTTCTTTGTCATATTTGTATTCTTCGCCTTCTCCTTTTTTGGATATTATGAACTGACCTTACCAAGCTCATGGGCCAATAAAATGGATTCCGCTTCTTCAAAAGTAGGCGGGGGGATCGGTATATTCTTTATGGCAGTAACCTTGGCGATTGTATCCTTCTCTTGTACCGGACCTATTTTAGGCGGATTACTGGGAAGTACGGCCTTGGCTGACGGTGATGTGGCTACCAATCTTACGATTGGAATGCTAGGTTTTGGAGTTGCTCTGGCCTTGCCATTTGGATTGTTTGCCTTATTCCCAGCATGGTTAAATTCCTTGCCAAAATCTGGGGGATGGATGACCACAGTAAAAGTTACCTTGGGCTTTTTGGAACTGGCTCTCGCATTTAAATTTTTGTCCAACGCCGATCTAGTGGGTAACTGGGGGATATTTAAAAGAGAGATATTTCTTGGGGTCTGGATCTTATTGTTTGTATTGCTGACCCTTTATCTATTCGGAATTCTAAGATTCCCCCATGATGGTCCAAAACAAAAATTATCCACAGGGAGAAAAATCACTGGCTTTTTATCCGCCGCATTCGCCATATATCTTATTTTAGGAGTTGCAAAAATCACCAACCTAAAATTATTGAGTGGTTTTCCACCACCAGATTTTTATAGTGTTGTAGCCCAGAAGAGCGACTGCCCATTGGGGATTGATTGCTTTAAAGATTTTGACAAAGGGGTGGCCCATGCAAAAAAGGTAAACAAGCCTATTTTATTGGATTTCACAGGATGGGCCTGCGTCAATTGCCGAAAAATGGAGGAAAACGTATGGAGCGAACCGGATATATTTCCCATAATAAATGAAGAGTATGTTTTAATTTCTTTATATATCGATGATCGAAAGGAGCTTCCAGAAAACGAACAGTTTAATTTTAAATATGAGTCGGGCAGAGTGAAGGAAATTTCTACCATAGGTGAAAAATGGGGTACCTTCCAAACCCTAAATTTCAATGCGGCATCACAACCTTACTATGTGCTGCTCTCGCCAGATTTAGAGGTGTTGAATCCAGCAGTGCAATACACAGATAGAGATACTTATAAGGAATGGCTTAAAACAGGAGTTTCCAATTTTAGGAGGTTATCCATTTTAAAATAGGCAGAAGGAGTTTTGTGGTAAATCTACGGATACTTCTAAAAATAACCCATCCTTATATATAGAACTTCAGATCATGAAAATCTTGAGGAAAGTTAATGGTATACTTGTGATATCAAGTAATTGTAAACTAAGTGATTGTACATCGCTATCGAAATGATTACTACAATCATAAACCATTGGTCCCCAACACGGAAATAGCGTTCAATATTTAGTTACGAGAGGTGTTTCATACCTAAAAAAGGACATAAACTTCAAGTGCAGGTACACAGCAATTTGTTCCCTGTATCAACCTTAATCCGCAAACTTATGTCGACAATATATTTAAGCCCAAGGAGACGGATTTTAAAAAGCAGACACACAGGGTCTACAACAATGTTACAGTGGAATATACCGATTACAACTATAATTTAGGTCTATTATCATTGAATTTTAAGATGCAAAAAAGCACTTTCAAAAGTGCTTTTTTTATCAGCAGATTTAATCTACCTTTAGCTATTAATCTACGCTGGTGAGGATATTCAAGAAACTGATTTGGGGCATTGTTGGCTTGCTACTTGTTTTGGCAATTATTATTGCCATCGGTATATTTTTACTTTCTCCAACTTATTCTGGGGAAATGGAACTTTCTCAATTAAACAATAAAGTAGATGTCTATTATGACAATTATGGTATTCCACATATTTATGCCCAAGAGGAAGAGGATGCCTATAGGAGTCTAGGGTATGTACATGCTCAAGACCGACTTTGGCAAATGGAATTGATGCGAAGGATCGCAGCAGGGAAACTTTCCCAAGTATTCGGAGAAGATTTAGTGAATACGGATAAGTTTTTCCTATCCTTGGGGATTGATGATGCCTCCCAAAAAACGGTGGATCAATTGGATCTTAATGCACCCATGGTGCGACTCTCCCAAGCCTATTTGGACGGAATAAACCAATTTATGGATAATGGTCCAACCCCAGTAGAGTTTTACCTCACAGGAATAGAAAAAAGACACTTTACCACCAAGGATATCTATAATACAGTTGGTTATATGGCATTTAGTTTTGCCATGGCCCATAAAACGGATCCCTTATTAACCAACATTAAGAACAAGCTTGGAAAGGAGTATTTAAATGATCTTCAAATCGATGTAGATTCCAATACCACCAGAATAAGAAATAATAAGCCTTCACTAAGAGATACGTTGAGGAATCAAGTGGCAGAAATGGTTCACCATGTACTGAACAAATTACCATTACCACAATTTGAAGGGAGTAACAGCTGGGTAATTGCCCCATTAAAAACTAAAAATGGGAAAGTTATTTTAGCCAATGACCCACATATTGGTTTTGCTCAACCAGCGGTATGGTATGAAGCCCATCTGAGCACCCCTAATTATGAAAAATATGGATATCATTTGGCAGGAGTTCCTTTCCCCTTGTTGGGACACGATAGGAAATTGGCCTATGGCATCACTATGTTTGAAAACGATGATATAGATTTCTATTATGAGGAAGAAAACCCCTCCGATCCTTCAAGCTATAAGACCCCCACTGGATGGGCCAAATATGAGGTGGTTACCAAAACCATTAAGGTGAAGGATGGCGAAGACGTATCCTTTTCGTATAAAAAAACCGCACATGGCCCCATTTTAAATGGAATTTTAGAAGAGGTAAGCGGGGATCGGCCCATTGCAATGTCTTGGATTTATACCAAATTGGAGAATAAAGTGTTGGATGCACTTTATGAAATTACACATGCCCAAAATCTATCGGAATTCCAAGTGGCACTTCCCAAGATACATGCCCCTGGACTGAATTTAATGTATGGAGATGCTGTAGGTAATATAGCTTGGTTTGCCGCTGCAAAACTCTATAAAATGCCAGATAGTACCCACACCAAATTTATACTTGATGGTAGTACGGGAAAAGATGAGCCACTTGGTTATTTGGATTTTTCGGAAAACCCCATGGCCATTAATCCTCCTTGGAATTATGTGTATTCCGCTAATAACCAACCAGATTCTATAGCCGGAATGTTGTATCCTGGATACTATCTACCGGAAAATCGTGCAAAGCGAATTGTAAAGCTTTTGGAACCAAAGGACGATTGGACAAGTGAAGATGTTGAAAAAATGCTAATGGATGGTGTATCTGATATAAATGCAGAAATAGTAACCGATTTGGCTAAATTGATGGATGTTTCCCAACTGAATAAATCACAGATAACGGCCTTGGACAAAATAAGCTCTTGGAAAGGCGAGAACGAAATAGATAGTATAGCTCCCACAATATATCACAGGTGGATCTATGCCCTACTAAAAAACACCTTTGAGGACGAGTTAGGGCCAGAAATGTTCCAACAATTACTGAGCACCCATTTACATAAGCGAATGATTGCCCCAATGGCCAAAAAAGAAAATTCTATTTGGTGGGATGATATTAACACTTCTGATACCGTAGAAAGCAAGGCCAACAGAGTAAACCATGCCTTTAAATCTGCATTAATGTCCTTGGAATCCGACTTTGGAACCAAGAAAATGAATTGGAGCTGGGGTAGGGTACATACCTTGGAACATGAACATCCCATCGGGCAGATTAAAGCGCTAAGATCATTTTTTAATGTGGGTCCCTTTCCTATAGGAGCAACTAGGGAAGTAATTAATAATATGGCCTTTGGGTATAATGAAACTGGAAAGTATTCAGTAACATCCGGCCCTTCCACTAGACGGGTAATCGATTTTTCAGACATAGAACACAGTACCAGTATTCTACCTACGGGGCAATCTGGGAACCCTTTTAGCAAACATTATGAAGATCAGGCTAAAATGTTCAATAGGGGTGAGTTCAGAAAAATGATGATGAATAAGGCAGAAATTATCAGTACTAAAAGATCGCTTCTCACCTTAAGTCCACAAAAATAATTCTTAACTAAAAGGATGGTTTAGTATATGCTTCTATGGGACAAGCAAACTAAGCGTATTATCCTATGGAAACCCAAAAACCTTACGCAATCCTTTTGTCAATGCTGATTTCTAGGTCATTGTAAATAATTATTACGGTGATTCACGTAACTTTTGGTGGACTAATTCGACCTAAAATGTTTAAATTACTTACATTTAGGTAAAATAGAACGGTATGCTTACAAAGGTTTACGGGAGTGCGGTCTTTGGCGTGGAGGCTACAACAATTATAGTAGAGGTGAACATTGCCAAGGGAGTAGGATATCATTTGGTGGGTTTGCCAGACAACGCCATAAAGGAAAGTAACTACCGTATTGCCGCAGCATTACTAAACAATGGATACCGGATACCTGGAAATAAAATCACCATCAATATGGCGCCAGCAGACCTTAGGAAAGAAGGTTCTGCCTATGATTTAACCCTGGCATTGGGCATTTTAACCGCCTCTGGGCAGATAAAATCGGAATCTATGGAGAACTACATTATCATGGGTGAACTCTCCTTAGACGGTAGCTTACAACCTATAAAAGGGGCACTGCCCATCGCTATTAAGGCTAAGGAAGAAGGGTTTAAAGGGTTTATACTCCCCAAGGAAAATGCCAGAGAAGCCGCTATAGTAGAAGGCTTGGAGGTATATGGTATAGAAAATATTATAGAAGTAATTTCTTTTTTCGATAAAGGAACTCCATTAGATCAAACCATTATAGATACCAAGGCCGAATTCTATAAAACCTTGGATTTCCCGGAGCACGATTTTTCAGATGTGAAAGGGCAAGAAAGTATTAAACGTTGTATGGAGATCGCTGCTGCTGGGGGTCATAATATTATTCTTATCGGTCCCCCTGGGGCCGGAAAGACTATGCTAGCCAAGCGGTTGCCATCTATCTTACCTCCAATGACCATTCAAGAAGCCTTAGAAACCACCAAAATTCACAGTGTTGTAGGGAAGGTCAAGAATATGGGACTAATGAACCAAAGACCTTTCCGGAGCCCTCATCATACTATAAGCGATGTTGCCTTGGTCGGCGGTGGCGCCTACCCACAGCCTGGGGAGATTTCCCTCTCCCATAATGGCGTATTATTCTTGGACGAGCTGCCCGAATTTAAGAGGGGCGTGCTAGAAGTAATGCGCCAGCCCTTGGAAGATCGGGAAGTAACCATTTCTAGAGCCCGTTTTACGGTAACCTATCCCAGTAGTTTTATGTTGGTAGCCAGTATGAACCCCAGTCCTGGGGGCTATTTCAACGATCCCGATGCCCCGGTCACTTCTTCCCCTGCAGAAATGCAGCGATATCTGAGCAAGATTTCTGGGCCTTTGCTAGACCGAATCGATATCCATATAGAAGTAACACCTGTTCCCTTCGAGAAATTATCCGAGGATCGGAAAGGGGAGGGTAGTGTAGCGATCAGAGAGCGTGTAACGGCGGCTAGAGAAGTACAGACCCTGCGTTTTGCTGATACGGACACCGTACATTACAATGCTCAAATGAATACCAAACAGATCAGGAAACATTGTAAAATGGACGATGCCTCCAAGGAATTACTAAAAAATGCAATGGAACGCTTAAACCTTTCTGCCCGTGCCTATGATAGGATCCTAAAAGTAGCCAGAACCATTGCCGATCTGGAAAACGTGCCCGAAGTGACCGGAAATCATATTGGAGAGGCCATCCAATATAGGAGTTTGGATAGAGAGGGCTGGTTGGGGTAGTAATCAGTAAAGTTGGTCCTGAAACATTAGAAGGAACGAACCATGAAAGATGGGTCGTTTATTATAAAGATATTGATGTTACACTTGAAACTAATAAATCAACAAACATGGTCCAAAAAGCCAAAAAAGGAAGAAATCCAAAAGACGATACGTGGGCTAAATAATTTATAAACCTTATAATAAGTACTTAATATAAAACATATACCTTACTAATATTTGAATATTCAAGCCTTTACTAGCGAGCGTGACACGCCTATCCGCCATTCAGGCAGGCTCGTACTATCAGTGGGTTTTCTTAAGCTAAAAACTATTAGTTAATAGTCTTGTACCAGTACCTCGGTTGGAATATGTAAAATCGTGTTGAGTTTTCTTATCATATCCAAGTTGAGTTTGCGTTTTTTGTTTAGAATCTCGCTAACCCTGCTCTTAAAACCAACAACCTCTGCTAAATCTTTTTGTTTCATTCCCATCTGCTCCATTCGGAATTTAATTGCTTCAATAGGGTCCGGCATTCCGATCGGGAAATTCTCGTTTTCATAACGATCGATCAGAATAGATAAGATTTCGAGCTCGTCACCATGTTCGGTATCTTTTTTTGCATCAAAAATTAGTTCGAGCCTTTCCAGAGCATTCTGATAATCCTTTTCGTTTCTGATAGGTGTAATTTTCATCTTAAATTTCGTTTGCGTTTATCTTGTCATATTCTGCATGGGTTCCGACAAAGCGAATCCAGCAAATTTGGTACTCGAAATTGACCTTTACGATTAGCCGGTATTTGTTTCCTTTTATATTAAAAACAATCCGGTTGTCGTTCAATATGCTGGCGCTCGGATAATTTTTTTTTAATTCGTTCAAGTTCTTAAATTCCGATTTTTCAGTCTCCCTGTACCAAGCTGTCAATTGCTGTTCGCTATCTGTGTGCTTCGTCCAAAAGTCCCTCAATGTCCGTTTTGCAATTACCCTCAAAATATGTTCTTTAAGGTAAAGATATGAAAAAGTTACCAATATGGTAACTTTTTTAATAATTCTTATTTTGCGTCTGGCCAACACATTAGAAAGAATTCCAAATGTGCCTCATGTACGTAGTCGAAGCGATCCAATAAAGAAGTTTGGATAGGGAAGGCTGGTTGGGGTAGTAATTTAATGTAACAATTTTTTAATGTATCAATATTCCAATGTATTAATGTAACAATTTGCTAATTTGAAAATGAGGAAATTTGATAATGCTAATCTAATAGCAGAACCGGATGAATAATATATCTAACAATGAAACTACCTAGTAAGCCAATCAGCGGAGTTTTGATATAGAAGAATTGAATAGCCATGGTCTTTAGTCCAAGCTTGTCCCGTGGATTCATTACTCACGCTAGCTGGGGCGAACAGATATCAGGCTCTGGCATAAAATCACTGCACCACTTTTAAGGTAGAATACCCTAAACTTCCTTTTTCTAACTGTATTTGTGTTGTGATACGCTCTTTTAAAGCCCCTACGTGCGAGATTACTCCAACCGATTTATCGCCTTCATTTTGCATTTTTTCCAATATCGTAATTGCTTGATCCAGGGTTTCAGGATCCAACGTTCCAAACCCTTCATCGATAAAGAGCGATTCTATCTTTACATTTCTAGCGGCAATATCCGATAGCGCAAAGGCCATTGCTAAACTGACCAAAAAGGTCTCACCACCAGATAAGGTGCGTACAGAGCGACGGGCATTTCCCATATACTTATCAAACACCTTTAGGGTATCGCTTTTTTCAGCCTCATCTGCCGTGGGAATATCTAGTAGATATCGATCGCTAAATTCTGAAAGTCGTTTATTGGCATACCCTATAAGTTGCTCCAAAGTAAGATCTTGCACAAAATTCGAGAATTTATTGCCCGTGGCATCCCCTATTAAATCGTTCATGGTTTTCCAAAGCGACAAATCTTTCTTTAGGAGGTTTATTTCGTCCTGTACTTTTTGTTGGCGTTGCTTAGCTTTTCCATCATCTTCCAAGCTTTGGGTGATTTTACCAATAGTTACGGAAAGTGTATCCCAACCTGACTTTGCTTCATTGAAAAGCGTAGTTAATGCTTCAAATGAATGTGCAGGGTCATCCTTCTCCGTTAATTCGGTTAAGACTTTTTTCAGGGAGTTTTCTTTTTCAGATATTCTTGTATTTAGTTCCTTGAGTTCATTTTCACGCTTCCTGATTTTACTGGCACGCTCTTCAGGTAGTATAGCTGTCCGCAGGGCTTGTATGTTTTCTAAGTGTTCATTTGCAACAATACGATGAAGCTCCTCTTCCTTTATTATTTTTTGTTCCGAATTTACTTTTAGTTTTCCTGCACTTGCTTTTAACTGCTCATCAATAGAAGAAATAGATGTAACGGAACGGGTAATGGAAGAAGATAAAATATTGACCTTTCCATTAATATCTGGCCCGTCAAAAAGGGCTGTTCGCTCTCGTTTAACGCTATTATAAGTTGTTAGCGCCAACTCCCACTGTTTTAAACTTTTTTCCAAATCCTTTAAAATGGAATCTGCTTGAAATGCCTGCTTGGACTTTTCCATTTTTTGAATACGGCGGTTTAAATTGAGTCGATGGATTTTTAGCGTTTCTAAACCCTCCTTATAATCCCACTTTAGTTGGTCGGAAAGTTTTGTTAGTATTTCCAACTGCTGGGCCTCCTCTTCTTTAAGGGATGCTATTGCCGTGTTTATGTCGTTTATTTCTTTTGTCTGGAATTTATTTTTAGCATTTAAAGTGATAAGGTAATCCGACTTTGTTTGGAGCGACTTCTTTTTTTCTTTAACCAACTCCTCCTTAGTGTCAAAATGAGGCACTTCGGTAGCATAGGGATGAACTAGAGAACCGCAAAGCGGACAAGGTTGCTCTGGGTCTAATTGCACGCGATATTCCTCCAAGCTTTGGTGCTTGAGTTGTTGCGCTAAGGCTTTCTCCAGATTTTCTACCTCCTTTGTTCCTTGTAGCACCTCTTTTCCTAAAGATGCTATCGTATTGGCATCTTTACCCAGCTGTTCTTGAGACAGTTTTAATTTGTTTAACTGAGTTTTATGGTTTTGTTGAAGCTTCTCAAATTGTTCTTTACTAGCGAGAAGTTCCCCAGCCTTTTCATTTAAAAGACGGTGATTCTCCAATTCCAAATTCAAGTTTTCCAGAGAATTTGAACCAGAATGCTCTATGGTTTCCTGAACTGTTTTGCGGTTTGCCTCAACTTGTGGTTTAAACAGTTCGGGTTGGTCAGCCATGGGCAATGGGTACCCCAACTGATTTATATTCTTGACATAGCTATTGAGTTGACTTAAGAATAAAGAGGCCTCACTTTGCTTCTTTTTCTCCTCCGCTTGAAGTTGCACAATTTTATTTCGGAAAGTGTCCAGTTTTTCGTTGGCTGTCTTAACATCCACCTTTTCTTTAAGGAGCTTATCGGCTGCTTCTAAATAAGAATTTAGTTGGTTTTCTGCTTCCGATTTAGACTTTCCGAGTCGATCGTTGTCCTCCTTAAGTTGACTCACTTGCTTGCTTACCCCATCATAATCTGCTAAGATTACTCCGTATTTTGCCAGTTTATCATGCAGCTCCAACTGGCCTTTAAAAGGGTTGAAAACAGCCCAGTCCTTTTTTAATTGAAGCTGTTGTGTCTGCAGTTCTTTTTGTTCACCTAGTTTTTTCTGAAGCTCTTTTCTGTTGGTTATTTTTTCTGAGGCAGTTTGATAGGCCTTTTCTGTTTTGGGCTTTGAATCTGTTAATAATTTTAGTTCGGTTTTCTTTTCTGCAATCTGCTCAGCGGTTAGCAACTCAATGGTTTCCAGTCCTGCTTCTTTAAGTGCTATATTCTTTTCCACCTGTTTATAACGGAAATAGACTGTCCTACCTATTTCGCGATAGGAGCGAGCCCCAGTAATGTCTTCCAATAGCTTATTGCGTTCGTTTCTCGGGGCCTGCAGTAACTTACTGAATTCTCCCTGCGACAGCACCATGGCTTTTACAAACTGCTCATAGCTAAGGCCAATGATCTCCTGGTTTTTATCGGGAGTCTTGGTGCCAGCTTCGAGAATTTGATTGGTAGCGACTTCCACCAATTCCTGTTTACGAGCGTTTAAATTGTTGTTCCTGTTGCGTTCTATGGACCAGTAGCTGCGATAATCCTTGCCATTAACACGATATTCTACCTCGGCATAGCAATGCCTCATATTGCGGGTCATTATGCCGCCATCGTCCTCCAAAATAGAATTGCTTACCGCCTTGTCCACTCTGGCAATCCGATTGTAAAGCGCAAGAGTAATTACATCCAGTAAGGTGGACTTACCAGCTCCGGTTGGCCCGGTAATGGCGAAAAGTCCTGCTTCGTCTAGGATACCATCGCCAAAATCTACCTGGTGCTCCCCTTTTAAGGAGTGAATGTTTTCAAATCTAATTTTTAGAATTTTCATGGACTATAATTTCAATTCTTCCAAAATTTCACGAAAAGCGTTCTTTAATTCTTCTGTGTTTTCCAAGTCGCTCTGTAGCTCCAATTTTTTTTCGAACATCTGCATGGGGGTAACATCTGCTACATCGGTACCCACAGCAAAGGCATCACTGGCACCACGAATCTTGCTCTTAAAATTGAGTCTCGATTTAACAATTTCGATATTCGCATTGGGTTGTGAATTGGTAAGCTCGTCAAAAGCTTGACGCTTCTCCAAACTTTCGTGCTCCTCATTTACGATTATCTCGGCTAGGGATGTCAAAGTGGTTACTTCTAAATAAGCATTTAATTTGTCTTCTACTTCTTGTAAACAACCCTCAAAAGTGACTAGGTTTCTGTGCTTGGGAAGGGGAACGATGTCTACATTGACAATTTTATTATCTTCTACCGTAATCACATTAATTTGCTTGTGATCTTCTTTTTCGGAAAAGCTCAATGGAATTGGAGATCCACAATAATGGATATTTAGTGCTTCCGAAATAACCTGAGGTTTGTGAATATGACCGAGGGCCACATAATGTGGGATTTCCCCAAACATATTGGCCTCCACTCCAGCTTGATTCCCAATCTGTATATCGCGCTCACTTTCTGAAAGTTCGCTGCCCTGCACATATAAATGGCCCATCAAGATAAACACCTGATCGGCATGGTGCTGACTGTAGTAGGTAGTTACATTTGAAAAATAAGTTCGTAATCCCGATTTAATCTGTTCAATTTTAGTGGCATAGCTTTCCCCTGCGGCGGACTTGCGGATATCGCGATCCTTGAGGAAGGGAATGGCAGCCACCACTAATTTTTCATTGGCTTTTTCTACGCTTACAAACATATCGCTCAACGCTTCTGTGGCACCACCAATTACGCTGATATCAAAGGCTTTTAGCAGTTCGGCAGGTGCATTTAATACCGTTGCGGAATCGTGGTTCCCACCGGTAAGTATAATTTTACAATCCAGGGTTATAAGATTTTTCAATAAATCATAATACTGTTTATAGGCTGATTGGGAAGGATTTGCCTGATCAAAAATATCCCCTGACACCATAAGGACATCAATGTTTTCGGTTTTGATATAGGTTATTAGCCATGTAAAAAACAACTCAAGATCCTCAGAAAGATCGTATTTATGAAGTTGTTTCCCGATATGCCAGTCGGACGTATGAAGGATTTTCATGCAATTGGTTTATTTAAGATAGTAAAATTACAAGAAAATAGTCCAAAGCCGAATACCATGTATGGTATTGTAAGTAGTTATTTTCTTTTATTCAATTCGGATGTAATTAAATCAACTAATTCCTTAAATCCTATTTTAAATGCATTAGTAGATATTTTAATTGGGGAACCATATTTTTAAGATTGGTTGCAACAGGCTGTACTAGAGAGACGCCTGTCTGTTGACATGGCCTGCCTGCCGATATAGGCAGGCTTGCACTAGCGGGGGCTCACGCCGTGATACAATAGAACTCATTCGCTGGCGTGAGCGTCACGGTCGTGCCGTGGATCTTTTTTTAGTGCGAAAGTCACTCTTGTGTGCAGATACAGGCCAGCTCGCACTAGAGAAAGAGGCCTTCATTATGGTTATTTGGATAAAGAGGGCTGTTTAGGATTAGTTGTAGGGCTTAAAGTACGAGGGTGATGCTCGATTTACCGAGAAAGGCAGATTAGCGTTAGCCCGGGGAAGTTCACTTCATCAATTGATAGCGGAGTCATCCACTCGATACTGCGTTCGTATTATTTTTACCACGGACCACTCCGTGTAATATTGAGAAATTTTCCGTTTTCTAATCGATATGCACCACCATAACCAACGAACCATAGCCTGTCTTCCTGATCGCTATAAATTTTAAAAATTACTGGTCCTTTATTGTCTTCTGATTTTTGGTATTCAATAATTTTTTTTCCATCATAAACATATAAATTATGCTGATTAGAAGTAAACCAAATATTTCCCTTTTTATCCTCAGCAATACTGCCTATCCCTTTACCAACTTCAATGTTATCTTTTGTAATATTGGTTAGTTCCTTTCCTCTGAGACGGAATAAATCCTTTTTTGTTGAAATCCATAATACACCTTTTTTATCTTCAAATACTTCATTTACAAAATTGGTTTGAATGTCAACTTTGTCAGAGACGTCAATTAGTTTATTATTAGAGTATGATAACAACCCGGCATTGGAGCTAAGCCATAATGTACCCTTACTATCTTCCACGATACTATGAACCATTTTGGAGCTAGATACCCCGAGAGTTGCATCAATTTTTCCTTTAGGTAATTTGAAATTTATAAACTCATGCCCATTATATACACAAACACCTGCTATTGTTCCAATCCAAATATTTCCATTAGTGTCTGCAGTAATACACCAAACATCATTGTTTATTAAACCATCAGATTCATAATAATTGGTAACTAACTCTCCATCAATGCTACTTATGCCGCCTGTATGTCCAAGCCATATTCTGCCATCTTTGTCTTCCGTAATGTCTTTTATTGTAACCCCTTTGCCTGATTCATTTTTAATCCTATCAATGTGAATTAATGACTTCCCGTTAAGTCTAAACGCTCCGTTTTGACTTCCAAACCAAATATCTCCTCTACTGTCTTGAAATATTGTTCGGACAACTTGACTTATTTGATTGTTAACAAATGGAGACTGAAAGGAAGTTTGAGTACTTTGATTATTAGATTGTTTGTCTTCCAAATTTGAATCATGAGATACTTTTTCCTTTTCTGTAATTACTTTTTTTATAACACTCTTTTTCTCTTGTTCCTTACAAGAATGCACAATAACACAAAGAGTAATTACTATAAATAATTTCATGTTGTCAAATGGTGTTTTCACTATTCCCATTGATCCCTTATTTGTTGACGTAAGACTCTTGCCTAAAACGAACAGAGAAAGGCATTCATCCATGGCCTATCAGCGGTCGGATTACTTCTTAGTTATTAGCCACTGGCTTTCCCTTTCAAATATGTTTCGGGTGTAAATATGGCTAGTTTGCTTTTTTTTAAATCGTTTATGTTTCTTGTCAGGATAATCTTTATTTTTCCGTTCTCCACGGCCGAAAAATTTTGTAAAGCATCCTCAAAATCTTTAAAATCGGAGTTAAGTGAGTTTAAGACAACCTTCTTATCCATTTTGACAATATCGATTATTGTTAGAAGTTGCTTTATTTTTTCAATTATTACTTCGTGCTTGGCTACTTTATTAAGCAAATAATAAATGTTAGAAATTATTACAGGGGTTATAAATCCGTTTAGCTTTTTCTCTTCGCAGAGATTAAGGATTTCAGTGGCATATTCAGCGAAGGGTTCTCGGTCAAAAAAGAAGTCCAATAGTACATCCGTGTCGATTAGAACATTGTCCATTTATAAATATTTTTTATCCAATCGATTTCTAAGCTCTTTCTTGTAGTCCATTTGTTTATTTGTTTTAAAGGATCCCTTCAATGATTTTACAACAGGATTAAGCGGTTTCCCGATATCTTCACGATCTTCTTTGGTAATAATTTTCAAATAGTTTTCGATAATATCCGTCAAGCTGCGATTTTGTTCTTTAGCATATTTTTTCGCACGTTCAATTATTTCTCGTTCGATTGTTAAGGTGAGCTTAGTATTCATAACATTTCTTCTTGGGTTCCACAGAAATTAAAGATAATTATTTTTCACACGTGTAATATTAAATAATTTAACACGTGTGTATGGCTTTTGGAAAACAATCGGGTAAAAGGAACTAGCACCTGTGCTACCCATATAATCCTCAAAATTCAACCCATCAAAGTAACAAAATACTATAATCCACCTTCCATAGCGCAAAAAATCCTTCAACAATTGTAAGTGGAGGAGCGGGTGAGATCCTTAATAGGAAAGTAGTTTTTTTGAACTAACCATAAAAGCAACCGTGTGTATCCTCCTTAATGATTTCGATAATTTTTTCTATATGTGTCGATTTCGGAAAGGGGTTGTAAAGCACCCATTTTCCGCTTGCACGCATCCAATATAAATTCCATTCTTGTCTCAACTTATAGAATCTAATTTTCGCATATTCATTATGCTGTATTTCTTTTGGATTGCTCCAAACAGGTCTAATTTCATAAAGTATTACAACCTTTCCGTCATAAGAATACCCAAAATCGAGTTGCGCACGAATTTCTGGGTCGTCCGGACGTAAGGATTCGATATACTTTTTTATAGTCGATTCGTTGATGTCGATTGTTGTGTTTTTCATTCAGTCAAAATATTGTTTTAGCTTCTTCCTAATGGTAATTATAAACCCGCCTTTCACTGGTGTTTATAATGGTTGGTTTATATCTAATTTCTAACTTCAGAAAGCGCTTCAAATTCGCTTCTTTTATCTTCCCGCCATTCGTTCATGGCATCAGAATCAGAGGTTTTCATTAAATCTCGCATTTTATGCATGGCCTCTACATGTGCTTTGTCATTTTTTTGAAACATTTCCATTCCGTGACTTTTACTCATTTCTTCAATTTCATCAAAAGTATTTGCATGGAACTCTTTATCGCAAGCCCCTCCCAGTTGTTTACAAGTCATTGTTTTCATTTTTCTGTGTTTTAATTCGATTAATTACAGTCAACGGGGGTGCCTCAAAAGGTTACAATATACCAAAATTTATGCTACTACTTAGCTTCCATGGACCACAAACCCTACTGTAAAGCCATTGTGATTTTTATAGGTTGCCAGTTTTATAATAGTTGTTATTCCTTAAAATCTGTTTGGTTAATATTTTTTTACATCTAAATACTTATAAATTTGCTTTAAGTGTTTCTACAAACCAATAAGGTGTTTATGGAGAAGAAGGAAAATGGAGATAAAAGGATAAAGAAACCATGGCCAACCAAAGAGGCCATGGAACAGGTGTATGAACGGAAACTTTGGGGGGATAATAAAACCGATTTTTATTCTGGTGAGGGATCGCATCATCCTGAAATAGTAACTCCATATATAACTACTTTAACCTCATTTTTAACTTCTTTTGAAAGTCCGCTTGTGGTTTGTGATCTAGGGTGTGGCGATTTTAATATCGGAAAACAATTGGTGAAGTATACTAAGAAATATGTCGCTGTAGATATTGTTACAGACCTTATAGCAAATAATAAAGAGAGATATCAAGAAGAAAATCTCGAATTCCTTTGTTCGGATATCGCATTGGATGATTTGCCTACTGGCGATTGTGCTTTGTTACGGCAAGTACTCCAACATGTATCCAATGCTGAAGTGCAACGTATACTGGATAAATTAACGGACTATAAATATGTTATCCTTACAGAACATCTACCTACTGGCGATTTTGTCCCCAATAAAGAGATTATTTCGGGACAAGGAACTCGACTAAAAAAGCAAAGTGGCATAAACGTATTAGCACCACCCTTCAATTTTACGGTAAAAGAGGAAAAACAGTTGTTTTCTGTGGTTTCAAATGAAGGCAAAGGGGTAATAGTAACTACACTTTATAAATTATAAGCTCCATTATAGTGTCACCCAGGGTTCTATTCTAAGAGATATCCTTGGTTTAGCTATGGGCAGAAATTTGAACCGTTATAGAAGTCTTTTACTTCAGGACAAGCCATGAGGCATTGGACGGAAACTACCGATAAAAATTCGACGCCCGCCTAAACGGGCAGGCAAGAGTCGGAGCATTCAAATCTCACTTAGTGTGTAAATATTTTCGTAAACCTTTGAGGAAATTCATCTTTTATATAGACTTGTTTATTTGTAAATGGATGTATAAAACTCAAGGAATAGGCATGTAAATACAAACCCTTGCCCCTTAAAATTAAATTTTCAATTCCATATGTTGTGTCTCCAAGTATCGGATTATCAATTCTGGATAGATGTTTACGCAATTGATGCCTCCTGCCTGTTTGCGGGTACAATGCCACCAAATTTAGTTTGCCAAACCGTATAGAGGTAACGGATTCGGATAAGGAATAATTCGATTGTGACTTCTTACCATCAATTTCTGAAGTAATTTGCCCATGATCGTTCATTTCACCAATAGTAACTGCAAAATAGGTTTTCTCCACCTTTTTGTCTTCAAACATTTTATTTAACGCGCGAATACTACTATTCGTTTTTCCAATCAATAAAATACCTGTGGTTGCATAATCTAATCGATGAACTGGCTGTGGTTTTGTAGCATCAGGAAGATTACTTGGTTGAACGTTTTGGCCCAAGGCATTGGCGATAGTTTTAAAACTATTCCCACTGACTAAAATTCCCGCAGGTTTATGGATTACAGCTAAATGTTCATCTTCAAATAACACGTTAAGTAGAAAAACCAGTTTTTTATTCGGACTCACCTCCTTAGGAATGGATAAACTTATTCGCTCACCGCCCTGTATTAATGTAGCCGTAGTAGCAACAACATTATTAACCGTAATGAATTTTTTCTTTATTACTTTTTTTAGTGCCGATTTCGTTAAGGCTGCAATGAAAATTCCAACACCGTATTCCTGTAATCGAATTGGTGAAGGTAGGATGGGAACAATATGTGTTTCAGTAGAATTGATTATGTATTTAATTTTTTGTTATCTGTTCTAGCAAAATTAACCTTGTGTTTGTTATATCCATAGTTTACGTAACAATATATCAAAATAAATAATTTTACTTCGCAAAGGGCCCTGCTACTATAGCATAAATGTTCGTTGGGCTTATCAAGAAAAAAGATCGTTAGATTATTATTTGGAGTAGGCTAGGGTTAGACCCAGCCTGTATGCGTGATGCATCCATCAGCGGGGGGGAGGGTTAGCCATATTGTAGCAGCTAAAGTACTTTTGGTGATATTCCCTCGGAGAACTAGGTTTGTTGGAAAGAAATAGTATTACCTCCATGAGCAGCCACATACTATTCTCAGAGTTCTCTTTTTATTTCGCAAGGATTTCCAAATGCCAGAACATTATCAGGAATACTTTTTGTGACTATACTTCCGGCACCAATGGTTACATTATTACCAATGGTTACACCAGGGAATATCACAGAATTACCACCAATCCAAACATTGTCGCCAATTGATACAGGTTTCGATGAAGTCAGATAACGAGAATCGGTCCCTTTTGTAATTATTCGTTCCGATGCTTTTAAAGGATGGTTCGCAGTATATATTTGTACATAAGGAGCAATTAATCCGTTTTTTCCAATGGTTATTTTATTGTTGTCCAGAAACATACAATTCGTATTGACGAATGTGTTTTCTCCAATTGAAATATTCTCTCCATAATCGCAGAAAAATGGCGTTTCAATCCAAACGCCCGACCCTCTATATTCGAACAGTTCGGTTAAAATTTGTTCTCTTTGTTGCGTTAATTCTGAATCGAGATAATTGTACTCTTTCAATAATTTTCGTGCCTTATGGTACATTTTTAACAATTCCGAATCTCTGGAATCGTAATAATCTCCAAATAGCATTTTCTCTTTTTCTGTCACATGACTCTTTTTTTCTTAATAAATGGTAGCTATTGGCTCAAATGAATTAGTATTGTGACACGTCCATTTTTCATAAACCTTTTAACGTTTCAAGATAACGAAATAAATAATACTGCTGGTTTCTAATTAGGGTAATTAAGAATTAAGACCACAGTTCTTTTAATCTAGACCATAAATTGTTTTTATCGTTTTCTTTGGGTTTAGTGCTACTGCCTTTGTTATTTTCATGGGGTAGTGGACTCTGTGTATCCTGCTCGGGCTTTGCTACATTGCCTGTATCTTTTTCTTCAATTTCTGATGCTGCGATTGGTTCTGGTCCAAGTCTTTCTTCTCCTGTTGCTTCAGATGGATCTTCAATCTTGGTCAGTCCTTTAAATTCAAAAGTTATCGGTTTAATTTTACCGGTTTCTAGAAACTCAATTTGGTATTCTCCTTTTGCCTCGTTTACCGCTATTACCTTGCCTTGATTCCAAATTTGATGGTTGACAATATCCCCAACCTCAAATTTCTTCTGAATTAATTGTCGAGTTGCATCTAGTCTTAGTTGTTCCTTGGCTGCCTTAATGATCTCTTGGCTCAACTCTCCTTTGCTAACATAATAGTTGTCGCTTATTTCAAATAGAAACCGGGATGGATATTTACTTGTTCCAGAACTAAAATTATAACCCTCGGATTCGGTCATATAAAATGCCTTTTCAGCTCTTGTTATGGCAACATACGTCAATCTTCTTTCTTCTTCAATTGCCTTTGCCCGCCTTTCTTTAATAGACATGGCACTTGGCAAGACTCCTTCCGTAAAACCACAGAGAAAAACGTAAGGAAACTCCAATCCCTTAGAGGTGTGGATGGTCATTAATTTAACTCTATCATTTCTATCATCATCAATATCCATATCGGTATAAAGAGCTATCTCTTGAAGATATTCCATAAGGTTTATGGGCTCATCATCCTGAGTTTCCAATAAAATAATGGAGTTCTGAAGTTCTTTAATATTGTCTAGCCGGTCCGTATCCCCATCGCTCCTGTAATAGGCAGTAAGACCACTTTCGTCCATTATTGCCTTTACCAGATCAGATATAATATAAGCTGTTTTTGCTTTTTTATATTTTTCTATAAGGTCAACAAACGCTATAGCCCCTTTACGATTGATTTCTTTTTGAGATAGGTTATCCTTTAATGCCGTATAAAGCGAAGTGTCTTCTTTTTCAGCAATTTTGGCCACATTTTCAATGAATTTTTTACCCAAACCTCTGCTTGGGGTATTAACTACTCTAAGAAAAGAAAAATCGTCTTCAAATTCGATCAACCGTAAATAAGCCAAAACATCTTTGATTTCTTTACGTTCAAAAAACCGTATCCCACCAAAAACAGAATAAGGAATATTCTCCCGTATTAATGATTGCTCGATACTGCGTGAAACATGATTGGCCCTATATAGAATGGCAAAGTCGGAATACGTATCGTTTTCCTCAGCTACAAGCCTTTTAATTTCATTGGCGACCCATAATCCTTCTTCATAATCATTCTGACCATGAAAATGAACCACATCCACTCCTTCCGCGTTTTGAGTAAACATATCCTTATCTACGCGGATCTTGTTATTTTTTATAATATGGTTTCCAAGACTTAAAATATTGGGCGTTGAACGATAATTTTGATTCATTATAATGGTCTTCGAATCAGGAAACTGCGTATCAAAATCGACCAAAATTTCAGGCTTAGCACCTCGCCATTCATAAATGGTTTGGTCTGGATCACCAACCACAAATAGGTTCTTATGGTATTGAGAAAGCATCTCAATTAGCATAAATTGTTTTTGTGAACTATCCTGAGTTTCGTCAACCTGAATATAGTGCAGCCTTTTCTGCCATTTTTCCAGGACGTCCAGGTTGTTTAAAAATATGTAAAGCGCAAAATTTAATAGGTCGTCAAAGTCAAGAGCAAAATTCCGTTGTTGTTTTTCTAAGTATCGAATAAATACTTTTTCAATTTCATTATCGGTTTCTTTTTTCTTTGATTCAAGGATATATTGCAAGTATTCCTGCGAGGATTTTTGCTTGCTTATATAACGTAATACTTGTTTAAAAGTGAGGATTTTGGAAGTTAAACCTAGTTCAATATAAACTTGTCGAAGAACAGTCTTTTGGTCTTCAACATCCATAATGATAAAGTTTTTTGGGTACGCTATTTTATTGATATCTTCTCTTAAAACACGAACACAAAATCCGTGATAAGTGGTAATATAACTCAAGTCAGAATTCACGCCAACCAACCTTTTTACTCGTTTTCGCATTTCTTGTGCGGCCTTATTGGTAAAGGTTACACAAAGTATATTAGAGGTGTTGATTCCCAATGCTTCAACAATGTAGGCGTATCTTTGAGTTAGCGCTTTTGTTTTTCCTGAACCTGCACCAGCAATCACTCTAACATAACCTTCGGTTTCTGTTACAGCCTCCAACTGTTGTGGATTCAAATTTTCTTTTAGTCTTTCAATGCCATTCATTCAGCATGCAGTTTTAACATATTTATGTCCAATAAGACAAGTACCGTAGGGCAATCCCATGTGGCATTGGACGGAAACCACCGATAACATTGGGGCGCCCGCATGAACGGAACGGACAGACAAGTGTCGGAGTATTCAAATCTCACTTAGTAAGTAAAGATAGGACTATTCTAATCTAAGAAGGATGAATCGGCACCTCCATCCAAATATCCATTTACAACAAGGCCTCCATCCTGTCATCATTAAAATCAGGTCCTATTGTCAATTGGTCTCCACGTAATTCTTGAAATTCTCTAATATAGCTTGCCAACAAGCTCTTTGCTGTTCCTCAGAATTTGTTCTTTCTGCTTCAAAGGTTTCGGTTAGCAACACATTGTCTCCCTTCTGTAAGAAAGTAATACTCACAAAGCGGCCATCGGTCATATTATAGGAAATCAACTCTTTTCCCATAATCTCAATATAGGTTCCCGTAAAATCGAATCCCATACTACCATCCTTGGCTTCCATTCTCCAAACAAATGCTCCCCCTGGTCGTAAGTCATTGGTAGCAGAGGGACAGCACGAATCTTCCGAAGCGAAATTCCAATGGGTAATATGCTCGGGTTTTGTCCATAAGTCCCATACCTTTTCAATAGTACTATGAATTGTGGTATTCACAGTAATCGTCTGTTTGTTTGCCCTCATTTCGGTTTTTTTAAGGTCCTACGTCGATTTAGCCTAGTTAGTTCACGGAAAACATTCGCTGGGACGTAACTGCTGGAGTCCTAAGTTAAAAAATATGGTGGAGTTTTCCATAGAAAAACTACTTGAAATGAATTTTTTGGGGATTAGTTTTTCGCAGTTGTTATCTAATGATCAGAACATTTCACTCCCTTCACATTCCCATGCTAGCAGATGATTCGCGCTTGTGCCAACATTTTTTTAATAGCTTATTTTTAGTATTGAAATAGATTTATATTTGGCTCCATGATATAATACTAAATTCATCCTGTTTAATTTTACATATCCTTTAAGATCTCCAATAAACCAATGAAAAGAATAGTTTTGATAATTATGGTTTCTGCACTTTATTCATGTGGTGGTGCCAAATACAATTACTTTTTCGATACAGGAAGGCAATTGGATTTTAGCCATGGAAAATGGATATTGAACAGTACTAAATCTAATTCAAGAATATTCGATAACGAACTTTACGACACTTCCTTAAAAGGCTTTAAAAATATTCTGGGGGACTCCTTGGTAGAAATGAACGATTTAAGAAGTACGAACCTGATAGCTCCAAAAATTAAGTTCGAATTATCGGAAGCCGATTTAAATGAATTAAAAAGGAATACGGATTGTGATTATATTATCAATATTGGCGGAAATGTGATCAGTGACGGCTTAGGCACCTTATCATTTTCTGATCAAAATGAGAATTCAAGTAATAGGGCATCTGTTTCAATCTCCATATATGATTTAAATACCAAAACACTTATTTCCTCCTCACAAGTTTATGGGAAAATTGAAAATAGGGAATCTGTATTTCCAGAAGATAATAAACACTTGCCTTCCATAAATCCCAGTTCCCATATGATAATGTTAAAAGGCGCAGAAAAACTTATCCGAAAATATGGCAAGAACCAATTGATTTACAATAAATAGTCAGGCCATCCACAGACAGCTATCCCGTACATGTCCGTAGCCAAGCACCACCCTCGTGTTTTTACATAAAGGCCAACCGATATAGTAAACCCCTTACTTTATTAAGGGCAATCCTCTAAGTTCAGTATCCCTGACCGATAGATTATATTTTTAATACCTACAAACCAAAATATAATTGCCTTAAAACGCTGTATATCAGCTGCTAATTTCTTAACTTCTACTCTTAATCAATACAATCTATCCTATGAAAACTTCCAGTTTTTTATTCGTTGTCCTTTGTTTTTTGGTACTAAGTTGTGCAGAGAAAGAAAAGAAAATAGCTGAAGTCACTATCCCTGACCTCGTGGATCGCGAGCTGTTTTTTGGAAACCCCGATAAAATACAGGTGAGGATTAGCCCGGATGGTAAATACTTTAGTTACCGTGCTCCGGTTAACAATGTAATGAACATTTGGGTAGCCCCCATAGATAATCCAGAAGGTGCCCAGCCAATTACCCATGATACGTTACGCGGTATTCAAGGCTACCAATGGAGTTACAAATCGGGAAGTATCCTATATGCACAGGATAAGGGGGGAGATGAGAACTGGCACGTTCACCTAGTGGATGTGGAAAGTAAAACAGATACTGACCTTACGCCCCAGGAAGAGATTATAGGAGCAGATGGGAAACCACTTACAGATCGCAATACAGGACAGATAGTTCGTCCAAGGGCCGATATTATGCAAGTCTCTAGGGAAAAACCAGAAGAGATCTTAATCCAAATAAACAATTCGGACCCTTCCAATATGGATGTGTACAAAGTAGATTTAAATACTCATAAAATGAAATTGGTATTAAAAGATGAGGCCTTTCTACAGATTGTTGCAGATAATAATAACAATATCCGCCTAGCTACTCGTACTAATCCTGAAGGCGGACAGATCATTTATAAATTTAAGAAAGGATCTTGGGAGGAGTATTTTAGGGTACCACAGGAGGATATGCTTTCTTTTGGTTTCTTTGGATTCGACAAGAATAATGAGAATGCCTATATGATAGATAGTAGGGGCAGGGACAAGGCGGCCCTATACGCCTTAAATTTATCCACTGATGAAAAAAAGATAATAGCAGAAAATGAAAAATCGGATATAGCTGATCTATTAATACACCCAACCAATTATGAAGTAGAGGCCTATGCCACAGATTATTTACGCAAAGACTGGATTCCGTTAACCGATGATGTGAAAGCAGATCTTGATTATCTTAAAGGTTTTAAAGAGGGTGAACTTAGTGTATATTTCCGTTCTACAGATGATAATACCTGGATCCTGTCCTATGATTCACCACAGGAATTCTTAAAGTATTATAAATACAACCGGGATGCAAAAAAAGCGGAACTTCTGGTTTCGGCCAAACAAGAATTTGACGATGTGGAGCTCGCAAATATGTATCCCGTTGAAATTGAGAGCAGGGACGGATTAAAATTGGTCTCTTATCTCACTATACCACGAGAGTTAGATGTGAACGGCCGAACTTCTAAACCAGCTCCAACAGTATTGCTCGTACATGGTGGACCATGGGGCCGCGATAATTATGGGTTTAATAGCCTTCACCAATGGCTGGCCAATAGGGGATATGTGGTATTGAGCACTAATTTCAGGGGCTCTACAGGTTTCGGAAAGCATTTTGTAAATATCGCTGCGGAAGAATGGGCAGGTAAGATGCATGATGACCTTATAGATGCCGTAAACTGGATGGTGGAAGAAAAGATTGCCGATAAGGAGAAGGTGGCTATTATGGGAGGTAGTTATGGAGGTTATGCCACTTTGGTGGGCCTTGCTTATACTCCTGATGTCTTTGCTTGCGGAGTCGATATTGTAGGTCCATCCAATCTAACCACATTGCTGAATACAATTCCTCCATATTGGAAATCTTTCCGGGATGTTTTTGTACACCATATTGGAAACCCAGATACCGAAGAAGGGGCGACCCTATTGGAAGAACGCTCTCCTTTGAACCGTGTAGATAGTATCGTGAAACCATTGCTGATAGGCCAGGGCGCGAATGATCCTAGAGTAAAACAAGCTGAGTCAGATCAGATCGTAAAAGCTATGAATGAGAAGCAAATTCCTGTAACCTATGTGCTCTATCCAGATGAAGGTCATGGCTTTGCAAGACCAGAAAATAATCTTTCATTTTTTGCCGTTTCTGAAGTATTCCTTGCACAGCACATTGGCGGGAGGTATCAGGAAATTGGTGACGATTTTAAAGGTAGTAGTATTCAGATTATCGATTCAGGCAATCTTAACGGTTTAAAAACTCCAGAAGGGAGATAATAATATTCAGTCATTAATAAAAATAGAATATTTTGCCCATTTGGTGGTGCGAGGGTCGTGCTTCTTGCGGTCCCCGTAAAGTGGACAGAAGCGTTAACAGCGAATTATTCTATTGTTTAAGATCTAAATACAGTAGTTTTTTTATAATGGAGGATTTCTATTTTTATCTGTGTTCAAGGCAAGTTTAGGGATAGATTTTGCATAGACGTCCTTTATGATCTGATGCAAATCGGGAATCACTGTTTTTGCAATTTTGGAATTGCTATTCAAAAGCACACAGATTCCTAGATCGGCTTCTGGGTAGACCGCAATTTCATTTCTATAACTGTTAACGCTTCCACCATGATGCCAAACGGTTTTTTCCGCCACACTGTCGTCTTCCAAAAAGGTGTGGATCCTCCATCCAAAAGCATAATAGGATTTTAAATGTCCTGGCCAACGTTGATAGTATTTGCTGCTGCCTTTTATTTCCACAAAAGGATTAAAAGTTTCTTTCAAAGCTGTTTTGTTCATCAACTCTGGATTATGGCCTAACAAAAATCGCATCCATTTGCCCATGTCCAATGCGCTGGCATTAATACCTCCGGCTGCAATAGCATTGTAATAATGGTCATTAAGAGGTATGGTTTTCCACCCATTTCGTCTTTGTGAATGTGGCATAGCTACATTATCCTCATGTGACAGAGCTTCATAATCCATGGTGGTGCTCGACATCCCCAAGGGCTTAAAAAATCTATTGGTAAGGCTAGTGCTGATATCTTGTCCAGTAGCTTGTTGCACCATTACCCCACAAAGGGCAAACATGGCATTTTGATAGCTATACATAATTCCGGGCTTACTAATGGGAACCACGTTTTTAAAACGTTCTGCAATAGTTGTTAACGGTAATCCAGCCTCAATAAGATTGGTATAGCTATGGTAGGGAGTCCCTGAAGTGTGTGATAGAATATTGGCAAGGGTAATATTATCTGTATTGCTTTTGTCCCCCAACTGAAACCCTGGAATAAAATCGCTTACCTTATCCTCCCAATGTAATTTACCTTCACTTTTTAAATTGGCTGCCAATACCCCGGCAAATCCTTTGGATAGGGAACCGAGCCTAAATACCGTTTCTCCATCCACGCTGTTTTTTTGGTTGATATCCCGTTTACCAAAGCCATCCGAAATTACAATAGAATCACCTTTTACAATACTTACCCCTGCACCTACAATATCGCCTGAGGCAATCGCCTCCTCAAAATAAGCCTTTAGGGCAACCTTTAAATCGTGCTGATGCATTTTATATAATTGAGCCTCGTAGGGATCAACCAGCGATTTTTCTATTTTAACAGTTAAATCCGAGGTATTGGATTCCATATTAGTTACAGTTGAAAAACCAATTAAGGAATAGACAAGAAGGGTAAAGAATAAAAGGCAGGCTCCTATTAATATTTTATTTCGCTGCATCTAGATATTGGGGTTAAGTAAGAAAAAAATTAAGTGAATATAGGTTAATCTACTTCAATAACGGATGAAAAGTAATAATCTTATATTTATTGTAATTTTTGTGTTTTTTAAGATAATGGGATACTACCAATTGCTTCTTTGAAATGCTCCAATTCTTTATTTGATGTTATTAATTGTATTTGGAAAATTTTCAATTTGTGTTTACATTGTAATCAGCAATAGTCCTTTAAAGTAATCTTCACCCAATTTATCCTAGGCTAAAATGGGTGAGTACACTATAAAATAACAGCTATTAATAGACCACACATACTGTTTTTAGCCACTATCCTTAAGCCATGGGTCAACGAAAACTTTTAATCACTCTTTGTATAATGTTCCATCTAGGATTATTTCCAGTTTTAAGTTTTGGGCAGCAAGTAAAAGATGTGCCCGAAGCTTTTAAAGCTCTTAGTTCCAATCCTGAAATTATTTCGGTGAGGAACAAAATAAACGTTCCCAGCAAGAGAGGTCATTTTCAAGGAGCGCAGGTTATTCAGCATAATGGAACTGAAAAGCTTCTTGTATCTGGAAGCTCATTTTCGCAAGCCTATATTTTACAAATAGACCTGACCACAATGGAGACAGATACGCTTATTCCATTAATGAAAACTCCGTATAGACATGCTGGTGGATTCCAAGTCAGTAATGGCTATTTAGCTGTTGGAATTGAAGATAATTTCATCAAAACCTCGTCAAAGGTTTGCTTATATAATTTCAGCAATAATAATCTGTATAATACTCAGCCAACAATTACTGTTGATAGGCATGGCAAGCCCGAACAGCAAACTGCTGGAGCTGTTGGGTTACTGGCACTGGATAATCAGTATCTGATGGTAGTTGCTAATTGGGATTCCCGTAATTGGGACTTTTACCATATTGATCCCAAAAATAAGGTGCAAAAAAAGCTTGGAAGCTTTTCAGCTCTTTTAAACTGGGCATCCTATCAATCTATTAATCTAATTCGGGATGAAGAGGCCATTTACGCTATAGGGTTCTACAACGGTGATGATAATGTGGGTTATGCCGATTTAATTCTGGTAAGTGAGACGGAATCCTTTTTTCCTATTATGGATAAGATGCTTACCAAGTCTTTTAATGGTAAAAAGAAGGTCGATTTTGGTACTGCAACCGGTTTACAAGTAGATGAAGAAGGGAATTTACATATTTGGGCAATACAGAGTTACCCACTTAAAGAAATGGTCATCAACAAGTTTTCCCAGCAATTATAATTTAACCGCACAATTCTGTGCCGCTGATTTATAAATAGCCTCCAATACGGTAATATCTCGAAGTCCTTCCTCACCGGGCACAATCAAATCCGTTTTATTAAAAATTGCCAGGGCATCCTCATCCATCTGCTTGGCCTGTTGGTTTTGGATTGAGAAATTTATTAACGTTCCATCAGACATACTTCCCTTGTTGCCGTTATAACTGGAATGAGGTTCCATTTTTAGCCATCCTTTTTCGTAAGTGATATGTAAATGGTTCATATTGATGCCGAAACTGGTATGACATGCCGCTAAGGCACCACTGGGAAATTCCAGTTGAAACATCATGGTCTCCTCTACTTCGTGATATATTTTGGGTCGGGTAGTAGAAGCTTGTGCCAATACGGAAATTGGTTCCTCTCTAGTAGCTAAACGGGCACCTTGCAGGGCATAGACGCCCATATCGCCCATTGCACCCCCGCCCAATTTTTTGCTTTGTTTCCAATGATCCGAGCGCCCATCAAAATATCCCGCAGCCGAGCTTATCATTTTAGCCTTCCCAAATGGTCGCTCTTTGCCTACCTTCATATAGGCTTGTATATTGGGATCGTGCTGACAACGGTAACCAATGGCCAATTTCACCATATTATCCTTACAAGCCTTAATCATGGCCTCACAATCAGCTACTGATGGGGCCATAGGTTTTTCACACCATACGTGTTTTCCCGCTTTGGCTGCCCTGATGGTATATTCTGCATGCATGGAAGGAGGTAGCACTACATAAACTACATCAATATCCGGGTTATTAGCTATACTATCAAAATTCTTGTAATCATAAATATTCTTGTCCTTTATCCCATATTTGGTCTTCCATGCGGGAATTTTTTCAGGACTTCCCGTAACTATCCCTCTTAATTCACAATTCGACGTCAATTTAAGGGCAGGGGCAAGGAGGTCGGTACTATAATATCCTAACCCTACCAAGGCAATACCAAGCTTCTCTTTTGATGCTCTGGTTGCAGATAACAATACATTTGGGGAAAACGCCGCAGTGGCAGCGATTATTCCCGTGTTTTGGATAAAAATGCGTCTTTTATTTTTCATAGTCCAAATTTGTGTGTATAAATTACAACAAGAAATCCAATAAATCAATTTTGAGTTAAAATGTTAAACCCTGTTTGGAACTCCTTGAGAGTAAGAGTGTTGTCGTTAGCGATATATTTAGGGAAATAAAATTTATTCTTAACTCGGAATCATTAAAGGTGTGCTATAGAAATCGGTCAAGTACCTATATAGGTTCTTAGCTTATTCTTTGTAAAACTATATTTGGTTATCCCATTAAAGTGTATTTTACGGGTATAAAAAAAGCTGCTAAATAGCAGCTTTTTAATGATTATTTGGAATATGAGTTATTCTATAATTCCAGCACAACTTACTCTTCCACCTGCATCTCCAGTAGGTTGTGTAACAAAATCATCTACTCCTTGGTGAACGATCACCGCTTTGCCCAAAAGATTTTTGGTTTCGTCATCGCAGCCTAAACACCATTCGTCAGTAGAAAACTCTACAGTAGCATTACCGTCGGCATCGGCTGTGAAGTTACCGATATCGCCACGGTGATAACCTTCTTCAGCACCCCATTTACCGTGTTGTGCAAATGTAGGGTTCCAATGTCCGCCAGTAGATTTACCATCTGCAGAGGAACAATCTGCCTTTTCATGTATATGAATGGCGTGCTCACCTGGTGTTAATCCCGTAAGAGTAGCTGTCATGCTTACAGTTCCGTTTTCTTCGGTAAAACTCACATCTCCCTTCACATTACTGTCACTTTTAGGTTCCAATGAGAATTTAAGGGTCTTCACCTCTTTATTTTCTGTCATTTCTTTGGCAGTAGCCTCAATTTCATCCATTGCTTCCTTGCTTTCCTTTTTCACTTCCTTACAACCGTAAGTTGCAATAAATAGAAGGCTCAAGGATAATAATTGTATTTTTTTCATGTGTCCTAATTTTAAAATTTGTTTTGAAGGATTAAAGTTAAGGATATTTTTAAGGGGTATCAACCATAAATCAAATTGATTTTAACACAATCCATTAAAGCCTCATATTTTTAAACAATTTTGGTGTTAATTATGATTTTATTGTGCAAGGTGCGGTGAACAGGGCATTTATCAGCAATTTCCAATATTTTTGAAATCTGCTCTTCATCCAAGTTTCCTGTAAGCTTTATTTCCCTTTCAAAAGTATCTATCTTGGATTGGGGTGATTCGCAATTTTCACAGTCACTAGCGTGAACTTTTTGATACGTAATGTGCACTTCCACGTTTTCCAAGGGCCATTTTTTTCTTTTTGCGTACATCTGTATGGTCATCGCGGTACATGCCGATAGTCCCGCTGAAACAAATTCGTAGGGAGAAGGCCCAAAGTCGTTCCCCCCAAAGGAAACGGGTTCGTCTGCGGTAATATAATGGTTGCCCATTTTCATTTCGGTAGTAAATCCATCGTCCTTATCTAAGCTGGCCACTACCTGATGTTTGGTGTCCAATGTTTCAATTTTGGAGATATCCAAATACCGTTTTACCCATGATGCAATAAGATTTCCAGCATAGATTCCATCTTCAGATCTGCTTAGTAAATGGTCTGCCCCATCTAAAGTGACAAAGCTTTTTGGGTGATGGGCCTCAAGGTAGATTTCCTCTGCATTGTTAACCCCAACAACTCCATCTTGGGGAGAATGAAGTATCAACAACGCTTTTCTATTGTTTTTAAGAGTTTCCTTTAGGGATTTCGATTGTAAATCGAGTAAAAATTGATTTTTAATGGTAAAACTTCGCCCGCCAATATTTACTTCTGCAAGACCATCTTCCTTAATGGCTTCCAGTTTATTTTTAAAAATATGTGTTACATGTTTAGGGTCTGATGGCGCGCCAATGGTTGCAATAGCCTTAACGGAATCTATTTCTTTGGATGCCAGGATCGCAGCCGCTCCACCTAGTGAATGTCCTATGATTAAGGAGGGGGCAGCGTAATTATCCTTAAGATATTTGGCGGCTTCCACGAGGTCTTCTACATTACCTGAGAAGTTGGAATCTGCAAATTCCCCTTCACTTTCCCCTAAGCCACTAAAATTGAACCGCAACACCCCAAAACCGTTTGAGGTTAAAGCCCTACTAATATTTCGGACGGCGGAAAAGTTTTTATTACAAGTGAAACAATGGGCGAATAATACAAAATTGTGGGGATGTCGGTTGGCAGGCAATGCTAGTCGCCCTACCAAAGTATCTCCCTTTGCATTGGAAAACGTAATTTTTTGAAGGTTCATTGGTTTACTTTTTTTTAAAGATACCCCTTAAGTCGGGATTATAGTTGACACCTATCACCAGCCGTTCATAATTGATTTGGGAAAAGTGGGTTTTTAAAAATCCGGCCTCCACGCTCAAATTATGGGTGACATTGACACCAAGTCCTGCATAAAGTCGGTTTTGATCAAAAATATCATCCTGTAGGTTTAGCAGTACTTCTTCGGAGAGGTTGATAAAGAAAATATCGGTCAGGGGGAAAGTCACCTGTAAGCGATATCTTCCCCGATGTTGAACGTCGGTACGATTCCCAAAATCTAAAAATCGCTGTTCCAGACCATATCTATGTTCCATATCTATTTCCCAAATTCGGTTCTTAAGGGTAAATTGTTCAAAAACACGATGCTCATTTACCTTGATTTCACCAGGGAATTCGTCAAAAGTTTCATCGGTCCTGAGGTAAGCATATCCTACAGTAAAGTGGGCGTTTTCAACAAAGTGGTAATTCACTCCGGTGCGTAGGACCATCTCATTGAAATTTTCTGCCTGATCGTAAAAGCGAAGCTGAACCTCCGTTAACAGGCTTATTTTTTCAGAGATTATAGTATTGCCAATATAATTATGCCAAGAACCTAATTTATGATCTCCGGTTTCTTGTGCACTTAGATTAAAAACGTAAAAAAACAGGCACAACCCTAAAATTCTCCTCATACTTTATTTGATTTTTTGATTATCTATTTCTTACATAGATAAGTTTAAAACGCCCCTTGACATTTTCCCTTTGATCTATCTCAAAATTTTTGATAGATTTAATTAAAGGAGTTAGTTTTTGAAATCCGTAATTCCTAGAATCAAAGTTGGGTTGTTTCTTTTGTAAAAGACTACCCACATCCCCTAAAAATGCCCAGCCCTCTTCATCTGCCAAATCGGATATAGTAGAAGAGATCAGTTTTATTTCCTTCTGGGTAATCTTGTCCACATCAGATTTTTTATCTTTTTTGCGATCTGTACTTCCGGAATTACTTTCTTCGTTCTGATTCTTAAGAATTTCTATATAAATAAACTTGTCACAGGCAACTATAAAAGGGTTGGGTGTCTTTTTCTCCCCAATTCCTATCACATTCATGCCCGCTTCCCTCAGACGGGTCGCTAATCGTGTAAAATCGCTATCACTGGACACAATGCAGAAGCCGCCTACCTTGTTGGAGTAAAGTATATCCATTGCATCTATAATCATAGCTGAATCTGTTGCGTTCTTCCCCGTGGTATAAGCGTATTGCTGAATGGGTGTAATGGCGTTCTCCAGTAATAGGTTTTTCCATTTTGCTAATTTAGGATTGGTCCAATCCCCATAGATCCGTTTTATTGTAGGGTTGCCGTATTTTGCAATTTCCTCCATCATTTCCTTTACATAAGCAGATGGAATATTGTCGCCATCGATTAATACTGCAAGGTTAATTTCCATAATTTAAATGATTTTTAAGTTTCTCGATAAAGTTAATAAATGATAATGTGCCTCCAAGCTTTACTAGAAGATTTTTAGCCCATCAGGCTATACAGACACCTAATTTCAGAAGGGTGCACTATATTAAAATGAAAAAATATATTTTATTCTATTTTTGTCGATTTTACGAAGAAATTTTCATCAACCTCTATAGTTTTTATCGTTGTGTTAAAAGATTTAGTTTTCCATTCTCTCGTGGGAAATATCCATTCTTCCATAGTATCCATAACAATTTTCAATGGCATATCAAATCCATCGACTATATCAGTATATCTGAATCTGATTTTATTGTTATCCACATCATACTGTAACATCGGTATTTGTGTAGTGCGGAGATATTGATCAAAGAATGCGGTAAGATCAATACCCGAATGCTCGCTAATATAATTCTCAATTTGAGCTGTGGTTACTGTTTGATGGTAAAACTCTGTATTTAATCCCCTTAAAATAGACCGCCATTTCTCATCATCCTCCAAAAGCTGTCGTAAGGTATGCACCATATTGGCACCTTTGTAATACATGTCTCCAGAACCTTCCTTGTTTACATTATAAGTACCGATAATGGGTATGTCGTTTTTAATATTTGCCCTAGTCCCGATTACATATTCCGCGGCTGCCTTTTTTCCAAAATGATAGTCCAAATACAAACTTTCTGAATATCCCGTAAAACTCTCATGGATCCACATATCAGCTACATCCTTGTAAGTAATGTTATTGGCAAACCATTCGTGTCCAGATTCATGTACAAGGATAAAATCGAATTTTAAACCCCAACCTGTACCAGAAAGGTCCCTTCCCAAGTATCCGTTTTCAAATCCGTTTCCATAGGTTACCGAGCTTTGGTGTTCCATCCCCAAATACGGGACTTCAACCAACTTATAGCCATCCTTGTAAAAAGGGTAGGGGCCAAACCAATATTCAAAGGCCTCCATCATCATTGGGGCTTGTTGGAACTGTTTTTTTGCTTTTTCTAAATTCCCTTCAAGTACATAATAATCCATGCTCAATTCACCCTTCTCCCCATTGTAAGTTTCCCCAAAGTGCACATAGTCGCCAATGTTTGCATTTACCCCATAATTGTTTATGGGATTCTCCACAACCCAATGATAGGTGGTTGTCTCAGTGTGATTTTCTACCTTCTTCAACCTCCCATTAGAAATATCCATAAGACCCTTGGGTACGGTTACGCTAATAGCCATACTATCTACTTCATCGTACATATGATCCTTATTGGGCCACCATACACTGGCGCCTATACCTTGACAGGATGTCGCAACAAATGGCTTACCGTTAGCATCCTTTTTCCAAGAGAATCCACCATCCCATGGTGCATTGATAGCCTCTTTTGGATGCCCTGAATAATGAACAACAAGCTCATTGGTATCCCCTTTGCGTTGTTTTTTTTTTAGCTTGATAAAATGGGCGCTACCATTGGTCCTAACTTTTAAACGTTTGCCTTCCTGCAACACTTTTTCTATAACTAAGGGGGCTTGTAAGTCTATTTGAAGCTCTTGGGATTCGTTTAGAACAGTATACCGAATGATATTACTTCCCGAAATATATTTTTTATCTGGCTTAACCTCTATTTTAAGGTGATAAAAATCTACGTCCCACCAAGCGCGTTGTGGGGTTATACTACCTCGGAGCGTATCTTGTTCCGTAAAATCCTGATGCTGTCCGAAGGCGTTAAAAATAATACTGATAAGTATAATAGAGAATAGCTTGTTCATTCTAAAATTGATCATTATATGTGTTGATGCCGTTTAATGGTTATGTATTGTGATATACAACCGCCCATTGCGGCAAATTTATTATTTTATTTTGGTACCTAAACAATCAGGGCACTTCAGTTTAGGCTAAAGCCCGTTTTTGCGAGATAGCTTTACCACGGCTTAAAAGCCGTGGCAAGTGAAAGCCGAACCCAAAAAATGTATTGCCACGGTCTTTAGACCGTGGTTTCATGATCTGCAACATTAATGGGCTTTAGCCCAACCTTCGATGCTGAACTAAAACTAATTATGATGTCCCATGTAAATTTATTATCTCATAATTTTGTTTGGAAAAACAACTACACTTTCAAAGTTATTCTCCCCAACAGCAGATACCCCAAAGAAAAAATTATCGATTACAATTCCCTCCAAAGTAAATTTGGTAACATCGCCAACATACCTACTGTGGTCCCAGGTAGGGGAGGTGGTATCCCGCCAATAGATCTTATAGCCTATTGCACCTTCTACGGGACTCCATTGGAGCCTGACTGAAGGGGCTACTACACCCCCAATACCCACCTCTTTTGGGGCAGGAGGGGCCCATGCCAGTGAGGCCATATTTATGGCATTTACCGCAGTTAGTTTCTTGGCGTATCCAAAATTCACATGTTCTAGTACATCGCCATAGGCAATTCCTCCTTCAACTCGAATATCCTGATGTTGTTGGGTGTAATTCTCATGTGCTTCCATAATCCGTATCCCAGCATAACCAGCATCGTTAAAGGGCCTATGATGTCCGCCTCTTCCAAAGCGGTCTAACCTATAGATCATTATCGGGTTCATTTCCGGCATATAGGTTTCCACATTTCTGTGTACGTAGCGTGCCAATTGCCTAGATATTCCGTCTACCTCTCCTCCGTAAAACCTACGACTATTCCGCTCTTTTTCAGTTTCTGTAGGGGGCACGGGTTCGGAAAATATCCTAAAATCGGTATTACTGATGATTCCATCTACGCCACTTATATTTCCAATCATATCATTGTTAAATACACCAATGATATCCCATCCCATTTCCTTGGCATATTTTGCAAATCCCTGCCCTCCAAATAGACCCTGTTCCTCACCCGATAGCCCTAGGTAAACGATGCTACTTTCAAATTGGTATTTAGACAGCACCCTTGCGGCCTCCAAAGCACCCGCCATACCACTTGCATTATCATTTGCACCGGGAGAATCCGAGGTAAAATCGTTGGGGTCGCTAACGCGGGAATCTATATCCCCACTCATAATAATATAACGATTAGGATATTTGGAACCTCTTTGGACGGCCACCACATTTACCACCAAAACATCGTTTCCAATACGCTGATTTTCACCTTTTTTAACCAAGTCTGTTTGAAAGGACACTTCAAGACAATTATTGCAGTTTTTGGAGATTTCCTCAAATCCCTTCTTTATCCATCTTCTTGCGGCGCCAATACCACGGGTACTTGAGAGGGTATCACTTAAAGTATGCCTTGTGCCAAAATTGGCAAGAGTTGTTATATCTATTTCTATCCGATCTGCTGAGACCTCTTCAATTATATTGTAAATACGCTGATCGGTCTGGGCTTCGGCACAATAGACCAGCAAAAACACCAATGACGTAAGGAGTATTCTCATAGGTAGCTATTTATTGTTTTATAACGGTACTACTTCGACTGCGCTTAGTACGGGGTCCTTCGGCTACACTTACCTTGCGGTAGATAAACCTGTCTGGCTGCAGTCTGATTCGCTTATTTTCATTCGTATTTGCGACCAGTTTTCGGTCATGCGCATTTCTTAGTGAAATTTGGTTAAAATTGAGTTTTATAAAACACAGAAAATGATCATAACTTAAGGGATCAATTAAAAAGTAAATCATTTCTGGATTCCCCACAGAATTCCCCCCTGTTCCATAATCAATCTACATCGATAAATTTATTGAGCAAATCTCTTACATTTCCATTACTTTCCACATAATACTTGGCTTGGGTCTTATGGCGACCAACCTTTACTGTAATTGCGGACTCAGGTAGTTCCTGGAACATAAACTCGTCCGTCCAGTCATCCCCAATGGCAAATACAAAATCATATTCCTCTTCGGAGTATACGCGCATGGCCGCACGTCCTTTGTTTACATTACTACTCTTAATCTCCATCACCTTATTACCGTTCAGAACACTTAGGTCATCATTGGCAATCAGGCTGGTGAGTACGGTATTGAGTTCCGTGGCCCGTTTTATACCAAAATCTGGATCCGTATTTCGGTAATGCCATGCCAAAGAATAGTTTTTCTCCTCAATAAAACTGCCGGGGGTGCGGTCTACAAAAGATTCCAGCACTGGTTGAATCTTCTCCATCCAGTCCTTTTTAACGTTTTCCAACATTCTAAATTCTTCCCCGTTTTGCGAGATCCATACCCCGTGCTCTACGATCATATTGTATTTCTTGGGCAAAAACCATTTGGTAAAGGTTTCCTTATCCCTACCACTTATTAAATAAAGGTCAGTATTTTCCTGTGCCGCAAGCTTATCCAAGAGGGCATACAATTCTTTATCCGGACTTGCTTTTTGGGGATCATTGTGAAAGCCGACCAGAGTGCCGTCATAATCCAGAAACAATAACTTTCTTTTGGCAGATCTAAATTTCTTGCCCACATCCTTAGCACGTGTAGGGGTAAGTTTGCGCGACTTATGTTGGGTTTCGTTTTGTTTTTGGTTGAGAAGGGAAGTCATAAAGTCGTTCGCCCATTTTTCTACATTATACCTTTCCAATCTTTTTTGCAATATGGCGTTTCTAGCCTGTTGTTCCTCTTTAGGCATATTTATCGCTTGGAACAATGCTTCTGAAATCTCCTCAAAGTTATTGGGGTTTATAAGAAGCGATTCATTCATTTCGTTGGCAGATCCGGCCATTTCACTCAAGATTAAAACCCCGGTCTTATCTGTCCTAGTAGCAATATATTCCTTTGCCACCAAATTCATCCCATCCCTTATAGGGGTCAACCAGGCAATATCGCAGGAAGTATAGAGATCTATAAGATTTTCAAATGGCATGGATCGGTAAAAATACCAGATAGGAGTCCAGCTTACCGTTGAAAACTCTCCGTTGATCCTCCCCACTAATTCATCTATTTCCTTTTTTAATAATTGATATTGGGGAACATTGGAACGGGAAGGCACCGCTAAAATAATAAGCCTTACCTTCTCCTTATATTCTGGATGCTTGTTTAGAAAATATTCGAATGCATTAAGCCGTTTGGCAATCCCCTTGGAATAATCCAACCGGTCAATGGACAGTAAAAACTTGGCCTCGGGTTGGTTTGCTTTGTGCATATCCAATCTTTTTTGTAATTCCGAACGTTCTTCCGCCTTATTTTCATCGTGTTTTTTAGCGGCATCTCTAAATTTCTTATAATCGATCCCCATTGGAAAAGAATCAACCTTAATGACCCTGTCATCCATATAAATGTCATTAAAACTAACCTCCAGACTTAGAAGTCGCCTTACGGAACTCAGAAAGTGTCGTTCGTAATCATAGGTGTGGAAACCGATCAGATCCGATCCCAACAACCCTTGTAGTACCTCTTTACGCCAGGGGAGCGTCCTAAATATTTCATAGGAGGGAAAAGGTATGTGCAGAAAGAAACCTATAGATACGTTGGGGCGTTGCTCCCTAACCATTTGGGGCACCAGCATCAATTGGTAATCGTGTACCCAAATAATATCGTCATCATCTGCTTTTTCCAAAATGGCATCTGCAAACTTTTGGTTAACAGACTTGTAAATCTCCCAACTTTCCAGTTCAAATTCAGAATACTCCAAGAAATAATGAAAAAGCGGCCAAATAGTACGATTGCTAAAACCGTAGTAAAAGCCATCTACTTCTTCTGAAGTTAAATTAACTTTAGAGGACCCGTGTTTCGCCAATGCTTTGTCTATTTCAGGAGCCAATCCCGGAGGAATTTCGTCGTCCGTTAATCCACTCCATCCTATCCAAAGACTATCGCCTCCAGAATGTACAGATTTCATTCCAGTAGCCAATCCACCAACACTGGGGGTCGCCGTAATTTTGCCATTATCAATTTGTAATTGTACTGGCAACCTATTTGAGATTATGATAGTTTTGGACATAAAATGAGGTTTTCAGATGTTTTTGGTATTATATTTTCCTAAATTTCGACAAAATCAAGGGTAAATCCTATTTTTAAATCCTTACAATTACAATTTTATGGATATGGATAATTTAGATTATGGTATAATAGGAAATTGTAGAAGCGCCGCTTTGGTCTCAAAATTCGGGTCTTTGGATTGGTGTTGTTTACCTGAATTTGATTCAGCATCCATCTTTGCAAAACTATTGGACGAGAAAAAAGGAGGTAGTTTTGAGATATTGGTCGATGATAATTATTCCATTAATCAGGAATATATTCCTAATACCGCCATTTTGGTTACCCGTTTCTCTGACGGAAGGAACATTTTTGAAGTCCACGATTTTATGCCCCGCTACCACAAAGAGAAAGAAGGGTACAATGCTCCCCCGGAAATCGTGAGATTTATAAGGTATGTATATGGAAGCCCGGTCTTTAGAGTGTTGTACAACCCGAAGTTGGAATATGCCCAAGGCTCAACAAACACTTATATAAAAGAGGATTTCATCGTTAGCCTCACTCATGAAATAAAATTTGATACCGTTTTCCTATATACCTCTTTTAGCAATCAGAAAGTGTTAAACGGGGAGGAAATAACCTTGGAACAGGACGGTTACTTCCTATTGGGGTATAACGAGAAAATTCTAAATCCTAGTTTAGAAAAAGTGTATCTTGAAATGGAGCGCACCAAGGTTTATTGGTTAAATTGGTCCAATAAAACGCCTACCTACCACAAGTACAATACACAAATAAAACGCAGTGCCCTTACCCTTAAAATGCTCAGTTATGATAAGTCTGGCGCAGTGTTGGCAGCAGCTACCACTTCCTTGCCCGAAACTATAGGGGAGGTAAGGAATTGGGATTACCGATTCTGTTGGATTAGGGACGCCTCCATGGTCATTAAGGTAGTTTCCGATCTAGGCCATAAAAATATTGCCAAGCGATACCTACAATTTATAATAGACCTTATCCCGGACAAGGATGAAAAATTACAGATTATGTACGGCATCAACAAGGAAAAGAAGCTGACAGAGCACACCTTGGATCATTTGAGCGGCTATATGGGGTCTAAGCCAGTAAGGATTGGTAACGCAGCCTACGAGCAACGTCAGCACGATATTTACGGTATTTTAATGGATGTTATCTACACCCAACTGGAAAAATTCACTACAGATATTGAAAACGGGGAGGAACTATGGAACATTACCAAAGGTATTGTATGGATCGTAGGGAATCATTGGCAGGAACCGGACAAGGGTATTTGGGAATTTAGGACCGAAAATAGGCATTTTACCTTTTCAAAGGTGCTATGCTGGACAGCCATCGATAGAGCGATAAAGGTTGCTGAGATTTTTGGAAAAAAACGCAAATTGAAAAAATGGCGTACTTTGGAAAGGCAAATAAGAGAGGATATTCATAAAAATGCCTGGAACGAGGAGAAACAAGCCTTTACACAATCCTATGGATCTTCGCATATGGATGCTTCCGTGCTTTTAATGGAATCTTACGGGTTTATAGATGCCATGGATCCAAAATTTGTGCGTACCGTAAATGCCGTTGAAAAAGAACTTTGTCATGAGGGACTTCTATACCGTTACAAAAATGAGGACGATTTTGGGTTGCCCTCTTCCTCCTTTACCATTTGTACCTTCTGGTTTATCAATAGCCTGTTCAAGATAGGAGAGGAAGAAAAAGCTATAGCACATTTTGAGCAACTATTGAGTTATAGTAATCATTTAGGTCTATTTAGTGAAGATATTGATTTTAAGACTAAAAGGTTGCTTGGTAATTTTCCACAGGCCTATTCTCATTTGGCATTAATTGAATGTGCTATGAACTTTTCTAAGAAGCATAGTGAAATGGGTATTATCGAATCTTTGGAAAATAAGGAGTAGTAATTATTGATCCATCAATCTATCAGTTCGCATCTTCCTTCCCTTAATCCCCTTGGGATTATAAGCCTTCTGTATGCTGCTTTTTAACCCTACCAACTTAGATTATGATCAACAAGGGGTAACTTAAAATTAGAACCACCTCATTGTGGCCTAAAATGAATAATAAAGCAAAATATCCTAACATTTTATCGGTGAATTGTTAATTTTGGGGTTAAATAATGTAAAATAAACAAGCGAAATGAACGTAAAATTAATGGCAGGTGCTTTACTTTTGATAGTGGGGCTGATATCCTGTAATAAAAAGAAAGTTGCCGAAAAACCTGTATTGGAGACGGAACAGGGCTTTGATTATTCGGTAGATCAATTTGCCGACATCAAAATTTTAAGGTATCAAATCCCTGGATTTGAAGAATTGACCCTAAAGGAGAAAAAATTGGTTTACTTCCTTACCCAAGCCGGATTGGCAGGTAGAGATATCATTTGGGACCAAAACTATCGACATAATCTGGGTATAAGGGAAGCTTTAGAGCATATTTACACCCATTATAAAGGTGATAAAAACACGGACGATTGGAACGCCTTTGAGGTTTACCTTAAGCGAGTATGGTTTTCCAACGGGATCCACCACCACTATTCCAACGACAAGATAATTCCCGAATTTTCTGCAGACTACTTAAACCTTCTCTTGACAGAAACTGGTACGGAATTAAAAGGTGAGGCTTTTGAGGTTATTTTTAACGACAAGGACAACAAAAAAGTGAACAAGAAAAAAGGGGTGGACATAGTAGCTTCCTCAGCAGTGAATTTTTATGACCCTTCGGTTACCGATGCAGAAGTGGAAGCATTCTATAAAACAGCTTATAAAGGACCCAAAAACACTCCTATAGAGGCTGGTTTAAACTCCAAATTGGTAAAGGAAAACGGTAAATTGGTAGAAAAGATCTGGAAATCGGGCGGACTCTATGGAAGTGCTATCGATGAAATTATCAAATGGCTGGAAAGAGCACAAGGAGTTGCTGAAAATGAAAAACAGGCCAATGCTTTGGGACTTTTAATGGAGTACTACAAAACTGGAAGTCTGGACACTTGGGACAAATACTGCATTGCATGGGCCACATCTACTTCAGGAAATATAGATTGGATCAACGGCTTTATTGAAGTTTACAACGATCCAAAGGGATATAGGGGTTCCTATGAATCAATCGTACAGATCAAAGATTTTGAAATGTCGAGAAAAATGTCGGTACTAACTGAAAACGCACAATGGTTCGAAGATAATGCACCCTTGCTTAAAGAGCACAAAAAGGAAAAAGTTGTGGGAGTTTCCTATAAAACCGTTAATGTGGTCGGGGAATCCGGAGATGCATCTCCAAGTACTCCTATAGGGGTGAATCTTCCCAATAACAACTGGATCAGACAACAACACGGAAGCAAATCGGTTTCCTTGGGGAATATTATAGATGCCTACAATCATTTTGGTGGTACGGATAGGTTAAAGGAATTTGCCAACGATGCCGAGGAAATAGAATTGGAGGAAAAATATGGGGAAATAGGGGATAAGCTGCATACGGCGCTGCACGAAGTAATAGGTCATGCTTCGGGACAGATCAACCAAGGAATTGGTCAACCTAAAGAAACCCTTAAAAACTACGCCTCCACCATAGAAGAAGGAAGAGCGGATTTAATAGGGCTTTACTATTTGATGGATCCTAAGTTGCAGGAACTTGGTTTGGTAGACGATTGGGAGAAAGTTGGCAAGGCCGCCTATGATGGCTATATCAGAAATGGCCTGATGACCCAATTGGTCCGAATCAACCTAGGTGATGATATAGAAGAAGACCATATGGTAAACAGGCAATGGGTTTCTGCCTGGGCTTATGAAAAAGGGAAGGCGGATAATGTAATCGAAAAAATTACTAGAGACGATAAGACCTATTACAATATTAATGACTATTCCAAATTGCGGGAACTCTTTGGTCAATTGTTACAGGAAACGCAGCGGATGAAATCTGAAGGCGATTTTAAAGCTGCCCAGGACCTAGTAGAGGGATACGGAGTAAAAGTGGATCAAGCGATTCACGCAGAGGTACTGGAAAGAAACTCCCAGTTTAAATCTGCTCCTTATAGCGGATTTGTAAATCCAGTGTTGGTTGTAGAAATAGATGCGTCCGGAGAAGTATCGGATGTTAAAGTGACCCAGCCTGAAAACTTTGTGTCCCAGATGTTAGAATATGCCAAAACTCATAGCTTCTTGACTTCTAACTTAATGAAAGTAGCACATTAAATGATGTGTTATATATTGCTATAAATAAGTGGAATACATTTTATTTAAAATTAAAAAGCCGTTCCCAAAAGGAACGGCTTTTCGCTTCTGCTTCATTACAAAGCTCCTATTTGAATTAGTCAAAGGTATATCCATTATCCGCAGCTACTCTATCAGCAATTTGAGTGCGTAGCGCTACTACGTTAGGATGATTTGTATATTTCGTGAAACGTTTAAGTCCCATAAGCATCATTCGTTGCTCATCACCTTCGGCAAAAGAAACAATTGCTTCCTTACCTTTTTGAATGATGATGTCCACTGCAGTGTACAAATACAATCTGGACATGGCAATTTGAGTGTCCTGGGCTTCTTCCCCAAAACGCTTGGCATTCTTTTCCGTTCTAAGCAAGGTAGATTCTGCCATATAAATTTCTATCAGAATATCTGCGGCAGACAACATAAGCTGCTGGTGGTTCTCCAATTCGGGGCCATATTTTTGTACGGCACTACCTGCAACCATTAAAAACACCTTCTTTAGTCGAGCTAACAAGTCTTTTTCTTCGGCAAATAATTCCGAGAAATCGGGGACATCAAAGGATGGTATTCCCATTAATTCCTCACCTACCTTAGTTGCTGGTCCTAAAAGATCTACATGACCCTTCATGGCTTTTTTGACCAACATACCTACGGCCAACATTCTATTTATTTCGTTGGTTCCCTCGTATATTCTAGCGATACGGGCATCTCTCCAAGCAGATTCCATTGGGGTATCTGCAGAGAAGCCCATTCCCCCAAAAATTTGGATTCCTTCGTCGGTAGTATTCTGTACGTCTTCCGATGCAGCTACTTTTAAGATGGAACATTCTATAGCATATTCTTCAACACCTTTTAATTCTGCTTCTTGATGTGTGTTACCGGCTGCTTGACGCATGGCAATCCTGTCCTCAATATTTTTAGCAGCCCTATAACTTGCAGATTCATCTGCATAGCAATTGGTTGCCATATTTGCAATCTTTGCTTTTATAGCGCCAAAATTGATGATAGGCGTTTTAAACTGTATTCTTTCGTTGGCATATTTGGTAGCCTCTCCAATTACACGTCTTTGCGCTTCCAAACAGGCAGCAGCCAACTTTATCCGACCAATGTTTAAGGCATTCATAGCAATCTTAAAGCCGTTGCCCCGTTCCGATAACATATTTTCTACCGGTACCTTGGTGTCGTTAAAAAACACCTGGCGAGTAGAGGAGGCGTGGATCCCTAATTTCTTTTCTTCCTCGCCCATACTGATACCGTTACTGGCATCATTCTCTACAATAAAACCGGTAATATTCTTATCGTCCCCAATCCTTGCAAATACAATAAACAAACTACAGAAACCAGCATTGGATATCCACATTTTCTGTCCCGTAATGCTGTAGTACTTCCCATCTTCGGAAAGAACCGCTTTTGTTTTTCCTGAGTTTGCATCGGAGCCAGCACCTGGTTCAGTTAAGCAATACGCACCAAACCATTCGCCAGAAGCCAATTTGGGTACGTATTTTTGTTTTTGTTCCTCGCTACCATAAAGGGTAATAGGCATAGTGCCTATACCTGTATGGGCGCCAAAAGCGGTGCTAAAAGAACCCGTAGCCCCAGAAATATAATCACATACCAACATGGTGGATACAAATCCCATTCCCATTCCTCCGTAAGATTCTGGTACGGCCACGCTTAATAATCCCAGTTCCCCAGCTTTTCGCATGGTTTCCTCGGTATAGGCATAATCTTTCTTTTCAAATCGTTCCCAATGAGCCCAAAGTTCCCTATCCACAAATTCTTTGGTACTCTCGCGCATCATTTTTTGCTCTTCGGATAAATCCTCGAGCGTAAATACATCCTCACATTTGGTTTCTTTAACAAGGAACTGACCTCCCCGTAATAATTCTTTATCTATTGTTTCCATAGGCCTTTTCCCATCCTGCTCCTTAAAAGGCAAGTATATTGGGGATTTTTTAGTTTAACGTTTTTATTATAATACTGTTGATCTATAATAGCTTAAATGAGCTTATTAGTTCAGGAACTCATAAATACCTGCTGCTCCCTGACCTGTTCCAACGCACATGGTGACCATACCATACTTGCCCTTCATATTGCGTTTTCGCATTTCGTCGAATAATTGAACGGAAAGCTTGGCGCCTGTACATCCTAATGGATGCCCTAAGGCTATTGCACCTCCGTTGACATTTACTATATCGGGATTAAGGTTCAGTTCTCTGATCACTGCGATGGATTGCGAGGCAAAAGCTTCATTAAGCTCTATTAGTTCTACATCCTCTTGCTTCAATCCAGCTTGCTTAAGGGCTTTTGGAATGGCCTTTACAGGTCCAATTCCCATAATCCGTGGTTCTACCCCAGCTGCAGCGTAATTTACTAGTCTGGCAATGGGCTCTAGGTTTAATTCCTTAACCATTTCTTCGCTCATCACCATAACAAAGGCTGCGCCATCGCTCATTTGTGAAGAATTCCCTGCAGTAACGCTACCTCCAGCAGCAAACACCGGACGTAGTTTGGCCAAGGCTTCCAAACTAGTACCCTTACGTGGACCTTCATCTTTGGTAACGGTATAATTTTTGGTGGCTTTTTTTCCATTTTCATCCACATATATCTGCTCAATAGCTATAGGTACGATCTGACTTTGAAAACGGTCTTCTGCCTGTGCCTTTAGGGCTTTCATATGAGAATGGTAGGCAAATTCGTCCTGATCTTCCCTAGATACCTTAAATTGCTTGGCAACCGCTTCTGCAGTATTTCCCATACCCCAGTAGTAATCTTCGTGACCCGATTTCGCCAAATCGTAATTGAGCTCGGTTTTATACCCGGTCATGGGTACGGCACTCATACTTTCCGCACCTCCTGCAATGATACAGTCGGCCATGCCAGCTTGGATCTTTGCGGTAGCCACCCCTATGGTTTCTATTCCAGAGGCGCAGAATCTGTTAACGGTTACTCCTGGAACGTCCACGATATCCAATCCCATCAAGGAGATCAATCGCGCCATATTTAGCCCCTGTGAACCTTCCGGCATTGCGTTTCCAACGATAACATCATCTATTCGTTTTTTATCCAATTGAGGCAACTCCTTCATCATATATGCTATGGTTTCCGCTGCCAATTCATCTGTACGTTTAAAACGGAAAACCCCTTTTGGTGCTTTACCTACTGCCGTTCTATATGCTTTTACTATATATGCTGTTTTCATGAATGTGAGTATTAAGTACCTAGTACAAAGTACCAAGTAGGTTATTATTGATTGTTAGTTATTGTTGTTTGAGTGATTTTATCAATGCATAATTCATTTTTTGTACTTCCTTAACATTGGTTAGTATATTTTTCACGCGTTCCTGTTGAACCAATTTTAATCGATAAGCCAGTAATAATTGAGTATACAATTCATCGGAAGACCCACTTGCCATACTTAGAAAATTTCTAAATTCACCATTTGTATTCCTTCCGGCACCCTCAGCAATATTTGATGCAATTGAAACTGCACTTCTTCTAATTTGGCTCTTTAATCCAAATTTCTCTTCTTTTGGAAATTCCGCGGATAAGAGATATACCTCTTCAGTTATATTCATCGCTTTTTGCCAAATTATTAATTCTTCAAATCGATGCATACAATCTTATTATATCTCTTTACCATTTACTTAATACTTGGTACTTAATACTTTGTACTATAATTAGTTTCTCAACGGCTTCCCAGTCTTCAGCATATGCTGAATCCTTTCCAAGGTTTTTCTTTCCGTACAAAGCGACAGGAAGGCTTCCCTTTCCAAATCCAATAAATACTGTTCAGTTACCAGGGTAGGTTCAGATAAATCTCCCCCTGCCATAACATAGGCCAGTTTATTGGCGATTTTTTTATCGTGTTCACTTATGTAATTACTGTCTTCCATGGCATCGGTCCCTACTAAGAACATTCCAAGTGCCTGTTTTCCAAGTACTTTTATATCTTGTCGCCTTATGGGTTGGGTATATCCGGCTTCGGCCATTAACTTGGCATGCGCTTTGGCAGTAGCTATTTGTCGGTCTTTATTGACCACAACAATATCCTTACCGTGTTGTAAAATTCCCAAGTCATAGGCTTCATAGGCAGAAGTAGAAACCTTAGCCATTCCTATAGTGAGGAAATATTCTTGGAGAACATTGAGCTCTACATCATTTTTCTTAAAGGTATCCTGGGCACGTAAGGCAAATTCTTTAGAGCCGCCACCACCTGGAATAACACCTACACCAAATTCCACAAGCCCAATATAGGTTTCTGCCGCAGCAACTACCATGTCTGCATGCAGTGAAAGCTCGCATCCTCCACCCAAAGTCATCCCATGAGGTGCCGAAACAGTTGGAATTGCAGAATAGCGCATACGCATCATAGTGTCCTGGAACATTTTAATGGCCATGTTTAGCTCATCGTATTCCTGTTCTACGGCCATCATAAAGATCATGCCAATATTGGCTCCAACCGAGAAATTAGGAGCTTGGTTACCTACGACCAAACCTTGAAAATCTTTTTCGGCCAAATCAATTGCCTTGTTCAGCCCAGCCAGCACATCGCCACCAATGGTATTCATCTTGGATTGGAATTCCACATTTAAAATTCCATCTCCTAAATCCTCGACAACAACACCGCTGTTTTTAAATACCTCTTTGGTCTTACGAATGTTATCCAAGATTATAAAGGCATCCTGTCCTGGAATTTTCTCTATTTTTTTAGTCGGGATGTTGTAAAAATAAGTAGCTCCATCCTTAACGCTGTAAAACGATTTATTTTCTGTTGCAAACATTTCCGAAACCCATGGGGCAGCTTTCAAACCTTCTTTCTCTATCAATTCCATTCCTGCTTGGACCCCAATGGCATCCCAAATCTGAAAAGGTCCGTGTTCCCATCCAAAACCAGCCTTCATGGCATCATCAATTTTATAGAGATCGTCGGATATCTCTGGGATACGGTTGGATACATAGGCAAAAAGGGCAGCGAAGCTTTTTCTGTAAAATTCCCCGGCCTTATCTTTTCCTCCAACCAGAACCTTATATCGGTCCATTACCTTATCTATAGTTTTTGTAAGCTCTAAAGTGGCAAAACTTGCTCTTTTATTGGCCCTATACTCCAGAGTATTTAGATCCAAGGTCATTATCTCACTGGAGCCATCTGCATTTTTTATCTTTTTGTAAAACCCTTGTCCTGTTTTACTTCCCAACCACTTGTTTTCCATCATGGTATTGATGAAGTTCGGTAGTTGGAATACCTCATGTCGTTCATCACTTGGGCAGTTCTCATTAATACCATTGGCAACATGCACCAAGGTATCTAGCCCCACAACATCCACAGTTCGGAAAGTGGCAGATTTTGGCCTTCCAATCACTGGTCCCGTTAGTTTATCAACTTCTTCAACGGTAAGTCCCATCTCCTTAACCATATGGAATAGGCTTTGTATCCCAAATATACCCACACGGTTTCCTATAAAAGCGGGGGTATCCTTGGCTACCACCGAGGTTTTACCCAAAAACTGTTCACCATATCCATTTAGGAATTCCAAGACTTCCGGAGATGTCTTTGGTCCAGGGATAATTTCAAATAATTTTAAGTATCTAGCAGGATTAAAAAAGTGGGTCCCACAGAAATGTTTCTGGAAATCCTCACTTCTTCCTTCACTCATAAATTTTATCGGAATACCGGAAGTATTAGAGGTGATTAAAGTCCCTGGTTTTCTGTATTTCTCCAAATTATCGAACACCATTTTCTTTACATCCAAGCGCTCTACGACCACCTCAATGATCCAGTCTACCTCACTAACTTTTGCAATGTCATCCTCAAGATTCCCGGTGCTAATACGCTGGGCAAACTTTTGATGATAAATAGGGGAGGGCTTGGATTTAAGAGCCGCCATAAGGGAGTCGTTCACCAATCTATTGCGCACTACCTTATCCTTTAAGGTTAGTCCACTGGCTTTCTCTTTTTCAGTAAGTTCCCTTGGTACAATATCCAACAATAATACTTCTACGCCAATATTGGCAAAGTGGCATGCTATACCGCTTCCCATGATGCCGGAGCCAATTACCGCTACCTTTTTAATATGTTTGTTCATCAATAATAAATATTAATTAGTTATGGTCTTTTTATTGTAAATTTTCTTTTCGGTAACCAAGTGGTTAATCAGCTCAGCAACCTCAAAAAAGGAATTTAATTGCTCTTCGGAAACATGTGACCTTACTGTTTCGTTAAAGCGAAGCACTACCGCTTTGGAGTCGTCTCTTTTTTCAAGTCCAAAAGCGGTCAAATGTATCAATACGCCCCTACCATCATTAGGATTAGGTTTGCGTACTATTAACCCTTTTTGTTCCATGCTTTTTAAAATTCTGGACAAACTGGTGGCCTCCATTCCCATTTTAGGCCCTAAAGCAGTGGAAGGGGTTCCCGTCTTGGGGTCTATGCTCAGCAATGTAAATCCGACGGCCATGGTGCTTTCAAACTTTTTAGCCTCTTCGTTATACATTTTTGTTACTGCTTGCCAAGTGGCACGTAACGCATAATCTATTGTTATATCTTTCATTTATTTGGAACCAGAATTCCAAAGATAGGAAAATTTATTATGCATGCATAATAAATTTTGTAAAAAATATTAGGGATAAAAAAAGCCCCTTATTTTTATAAGGAGCTGATTGTTATTAGGTAGCGGGCTGTTTTTAATGCCCGTATATATCATTGTAAAGAATTTTGTACTTCTCTTTAATAATTTTTCTTTTCAGTTTTAGGGTTGGGGTTAAATGCCCTTCCTCTATACTCCAAGCATCTGGAGTTAATCTAAATTGCTTTACTTTTTCCCATTTTGCGAAATTCTCATTGGCAATATCAACCTCCTCTTGGTACCGTGCCAACACTTTTTCATTGGTGACAATATCCTTATCGTCGCCCACTTCAATATTGTGTATTTTCGCCCAATCACGTAAAAAGTTGAAATCGGGTTGAATTAGGGCAGCAGGCATTTTTTCACCTTCCCCAACAACCATTATTTGTTCTATAAATCTGGATTGTTTAAATCGGTTTTCCAGTAATTGAGGGGCCACATATTTACCGCCGGAGGTTTTAAACATCTCCTTCTTTCTATCCGTAATCTTCAGGAATCCGTCCGAATCTATTTCGCCTATATCTCCAGTTTGAAAATACCCGTCCACTAAAACCTCGGCCGTTTTTTCTTCATCCTTAAAATATCCCATCATAACTTGGGGTCCCTTAACACAGATTTCTCCATCTTCGGCTATTTTCACTTCAGTACGGTCTAGCAACTTGCCTACTGTACCAATTCTAAATCCGCCGTCACGAAAATCGTTCACAGAAACTACTGGCGAGGTTTCAGTAAGTCCGTAACCCTCCATAAGACCCATCTCCGCTGCATTAAATACTCTTGCCAGTCTAGGTTGTAATGCGGCACTACCGGAGGCTATAAGACTTATATTACCACCCAATCCCGCCTTCCATTTACTAAAAATAAGTTTACGAGCCACTCCCAATTGCCATTCGTACCACCATCCATTTTCTCCATACGGCTCATATTTCAAGCCAATATCCACCGCCCAGAAGAACAACATTTTTTTTATTCCGGTCAGGGCTGCTCCTTTTGCAATAATAGAGTCGTATACTTTTTCTAATACTCTTGGAACTGCCGTCATAACATGGGGGGCAACCTCCTTTATATTATCGCTGATCTTATCCATAGATTCTGCATAGTGAATGGAGACTCCTCTATACTGGTAGAGATAGATGATCATGCGTTCATATATATGGCATACCGGCAAGAAACTCAATCCATTCGTATCTCCATCCACAATAGGAAACCTTTTTGAACTTTCCAACGCATTGCTCACCACATTATCATGTGACAACATAACACCTTTTGGTTTTCCAGTGGTTCCAGAAGTATAAATCAAAGTAGCTAGATCGTGGGCCTTTACCGCTTTTTTATGTGCTTCTACCTCTTCTTGATTGGAGGTGTCTTCGCCCATGGACAAAATTTCGTTCCAATTTTTACAATTGTCCAATTGATCAAAAGAAAACACTTCCTTTAAATGGGGTGTATTTTTTCGTACTGCCTCTACCTTATTGTAAACCTCCTGGCAAGAGACAAAACAATAAATAGCCTCTGAATGATTGAGGACATATTCATAATCACACTCGGAAATGGTAGGATATATAGGGACATTTTGGGCCCCTAATTGAAGTATCCCAATGTCCATAATGTTCCACTCCGTTCTATTGGTCATGGATATCACAGCAATCTTATCATTTGGTTTAACCCCTAATCGCAGTAATGCGCGACTAGTTTGATTTGCTTTGTCCACATATTCCTGAGAAGAGGTGGCAACCCACTCTCCATTATACTTGGTTACCAATGATTTTTTTAAGTTGAATTTTTCCAATTGATAGTAAGGAAAATCAAAAAGGCGGGTAATGTCTTGCATATTTTATTCGATATTGGTAACGGCAAATTAAGAAAACGTAACGGTATAATAAAATGACATTCGTATAATTGAATTTATTTAATTGATGAATTTACATTTTTATTGTCGAATTTTCAAAAATTAGATATTGTATCCTTTTGGGTAAGATACTGTATTCACGTCTATTGGTTATTTTTAATGTATTATTAGTGGCTATTTTATTTTTAGGATTTATTTTTAATGAATTTATTCAGTCATAGGAAATAGGGACAAGGTTGATAAGGGAATAAAGATGCACATATTCACAAGCCAATAGTACTAAAATAATTGATAATTAAAATCAAATCTTAAAAAATAAATTTATTTTGTTCATGTTCTCGGAATGGTTATCATACTAGGATATGATCTATTAAGTTAATTTCCGAAAAGGAATCTTAGGGCGTATAAAAATCGAAAGATATCCATTGGATACTAGTGTTTTGTTTTAATTTTAGGCGCAAAAGAACAAGCCATTAATAAATCTTTTAAATCAAACGAATGAAAAAGTTAGTTGTTGCCCTTATCATTATTTTTAACCTGTATTCTTGTGCGGAAAAATCAAAGATCCCTGTCTATGCATGGACTGGAGGGCCTGGTGAAGCTACCGATCGGGAATTATTGGATACCTTTAAGGATTATAAGGAAAAAGGTATAGACGGATTAATGTACAACGGGGGGCAGGACCCCAAAACTTATAAAAGGGTAGGGAAATTGGTCAAGGAAGCTGGACTAGAATTCCACACCTGGGTACCGACAATGGTACAAGGGGAAAATCCTAAGTTGTCGCCAGAACTTTACGCAATTAATAGGAATGGGGAGTCTGCATTTGACAAACCTACCTATGTTCCTTATTATAAATTCCTATGTCCTAATAAAGAGGGGACCCATCAATTTTTGGCCGAATTATATGGAAATATTGCCTCGGTAGATGAAGTAGACGGTATCCATTTGGACTATATCCGGTTTCCCGATGTTATTTTAGCAGAGGGACTTTGGGATAAATACGGTTTAGTAATGGATGAGGAATACCCGGAGGCTGATTATTGTTATTGTGACGACTGTGTTGCTGGTTTCAAGGAAAAGTCGGGAATTGACATTAGGGAAGTGGAAGACCCATCGCAGGTAGAAGAATGGAAACAGTTTAGATACAATTTAATTACGGATGTCGTAAACGGTATCGCAAAAGTAGTGCACGAAAAAGGAAAAAAACTAAATGCAGCCGTTTTCCCAGGACCCAGTATTTCCAAAAAATTGGTTAGACAAGAATGGGATAAATGGGATTTAGATGCTGTATACCCCATGAATTACAATGACTTTTACCTAAAAGGGCCAGAATGGGTAGGGGAGATAACTAAGGAAGAGGTGGCAGCCGTAAACAATCAAAAGCCTATTTATAGCGGATTGTTTATCTGTCCCAATCCAGAGAATAAAACAGCGGAAAACGACCCTGAAAATCACGGTTTATTGCCTTCGGAGATAGAAACAGCCATAAGAGGTTCTATGGAAAACGGTGCTTCCGGAATTTGCCTGTTTACTCCAGAGCGAATGAAACCGGAACATTGGGTAGCATTTAAAAAAGCTATTTATGCAGATTATTCTAAAAAATAATAAGGTGCTTTCCAAAAACCCCGAAGGTATGTACCAACGGGGTAATTTAAATTAAATCACTAAATTAGAAATTTTACTTCCCGTTATTTTCGATCCATTTTCTAGCGTTGACGAATGCTTCTAACCAAGGAGAAACTTCATCTTTTCTATCCTTAGGGTAATGTGGCCAGTTCCATTGGAATATAGAACGTTCTATATGGGGCATAGTTACTAAATGTCGCCCTGTTTTATCACACATCATGGCAGTATTGTAATTACTTCCATTGGGGTTTGCTGGGTATCCTTCATAACCGTAATTAGCTACGATTTGATAATTTTCCTGAGATAGTGGTAATCTAAATTTACCTTCTCCGTGGGAAATCCAAACCCCAAGATTTGCACCTTCCAAGGAGGAAAGCATCACCGAATTGTTTTTCTGGATCTTCACTGAGGTAAATCCGCTTTCGTGCTTTTTGGAATTGTTATAGGTGAGTTTTCCATGTTCCGAGTGTTCAGGGTTAATTAGCTCTAACTCCATAAACAATTGGCAACCATTACAAATTCCCACGGAAAGCGTATCGGGTCTATCAAAGAAATTTTTCAGGGCCTTATTGGCCTTTTCATTATACTTAAATGCTCCTGCCCAACCTTTAGCGCTTCCTAGTACATCCGAATTAGAGAATCCGCCTACAGCACCTATAAACTGAATATCCTCCAAGGTTTCCCTTCCTGATATTAGGTCCGTCATGTGGACGTCCTTAACATCAAATCCGGCTAAAAACATGGCGTTTGCCATTTCTCGTTCAGAATTACTACCCTTTTCCCTTAAAATGGCCGCTTTTGGTCGTTTTTCTAGGGCAGGCTTTTCAGGTATTTTTCCATCAAAAGTTGCTGGAAAAGTATATTGTAAAGGCTGATTCTTATAATTGTCATAACGATCTTTTGCCAAATTATTAGCCGTCTGTCGCTGATCTAAAAGATAGGAGGTCTTAAACCAAGTATCCCTTAAAGATTCTATATTCAGTCCCATTTCCACTCCGTTATTCTTGATCGTAAGCGTGGCTTCTTTAGTGACAGCACCTATATTATAGAATGTAATTCCAGCCTCCTTTAGAATAGTTTCTACGGAAGCATCCTTGGCTTGAAATACAATACCCGAATTTTCGGAGAACAACAATTTGATAGTGTCCGTTTCTGAAATAGACGTCAAATCTAACTTGGCCCCTAAATTTTGGTCAGCAAAACAAAGCTCCAATAAGGTAGTGATTAATCCACCTGATGCAACATCATGGCCCGCTAGAATTTTACCATCTACGATTAATTTCTGAATGGTGTTGAAGGTATTCCTAAAGTTTTGGGCATTAAGTACGGATGGCGCTTCGTTTCCAATGGTATTGAAAATTTGGGCAAAGGAAGAGCCACCTAGTTTATGACTATCTTCTGATAAATTAATATAGTAGATATCACCCCCGTCTTTTTGTAAAACTGGCTCTACCACCTTAGTGATGTCATTACAGTTTCCTGCTGCCGAAATTATTACCGTTCCTGGAGAAATCACCTCGTCATTTTTATAACGTTGTTTCATGGAAAGTGAATCCTTACCTGTAGGAACATTGATTCCCAATGCGATAGAGAAATCAGAAACTGCGGTAACGGCCTCATATAATCGGGCATCTTCTCCTTCGTTTTTGCAAGGCCACATCCAGTTGGCGGAAAGGGATACAGAAGAAAGTCCATTTTTTAGGGGAGCCCATACTATATTAGTCAAGGCTTCCGCTATACTATTCTTGCTCCCTGCAGTAGGATCAATCAATCCAGAAATGGGAGAGTGGCCAATAGAAGTGGCAATCCCTTCCTTTCCTTTGTAATCTAACGCCATTACACCGCAATTGTTTAATGGCAATTGAAGTGGACCTGCACATTGTTGTTTGGCAACCTTACCACCCACACATCGGTCTACCTTATTGGTAAGCCAATCTTTGGAGGCTACGGCCTCTAACTGAAGTACGTTTTCCAGATACTCGTGAAAATGCTCCAAAGAATAAGATGGGGAACTGTATTCCCGTTTTATGGTAGTATCTGTCATAATGGTTCTTGGAGAACTCCCAAACATATCCGACAAATCCAGGTCCATTGGCTTTTCGCCCGTGGTAGCAGATTTAAAGGTAAAGCGCTTATCTCCGGTCACATCTCCTACCTCATACATGGGCGATCTTTCCCTGTCTGCGATACGCTGTAGCATAGCTACATCCTGCTGCCCAATTACCAATCCCATACGCTCTTGAGATTCGTTCCCGATGGTTTCCTTGGCCGATAAGGTTGGGTCTCCAATAGGCAGTTTGTCCAGATCTATCTTTCCTCCGGTATCTTCCACTAATTCGGAAAGGCAATTTAAATGTCCGCCTGCCCCATGATCGTGAATAGAAACTATAGGATTATGTTCTGCCTCTACCAAGCCACGGATGGCATTGGCGGCTCTTTTTTGCATTTCTGGATTGGAACGTTGTATGGCATTGAGCTCTATAGTGGAACCAAACTCCCCGGTATCTGCACTGGAAACTGCAGCGCCACCCATTCCAATTCGGTAATTATCACCACCAAGGATTACTATTTTGTCCCCTGTTTTTGGTACATCTTTTATTGCTTGCTCAGCCTTACCGTATCCAATACCTCCGGCTTGCATAATTACTTTATCATATCCTAATTTACGATCATTTTCCTCATGCTCAAAGGTGAGTACTGAACCTGCGATTAACGGTTGACCAAATTTATTTCCAAAATCAGAAGCTCCGTTGGAGGCCTTAATTAGAATGTCCATAGGGGTTTGGTACAGCCAATCTCTTTCCTTCATAGATTTTTCCCATGGTCTATTTTCTTCCAAACGGGAATACGAGGTCATATAAACGGCAGTACCTGCCAATGGAAGTGAACCTTTACCACCTGCCAAACGGTCCCGGATTTCTCCACCAGCACCGGTTGCTGCCCCATTAAAGGGTTCTACCGTAGTTGGGAAGTTGTGGGTTTCCGCTTTTATGGAAATAACAGATTCAAAATCGCTTTCTTGATAAAAATCGGGTTTATCCGCAGTTTTAGGTGCAAACTGTACCACATTTGGTCCTTTAATAAAGGCAACATTATCCTTATAGGCAGAAACAATATCCCCAGGATTCTCATGAGAGGTCTTTTTGATCAATTTGAAAAGGGATGATGGCTTTTCCTCCCCATCAATGATAAAGGTACCGTTGAATATCTTATGGCGGCAATGTTCGGAATTGACTTGACTAAATCCAAAAACTTCCGAATCCGTCAGCTTACGCCCAATTTTCTTGGCCATCCCCTCCAAGTATTCCACTTCTTCCTCATTTAAGGCCAGGCCTTCCTTATCGTTATAAGCGGCAATGTTATCGATATTTTGGATAGGTGCAGGCTGCACATCAACCTTAAAAATATCTTGGTGTAGGGAACTGTATTTTTGGGATAGCATGGGATCATACTGATCAGAATCCTTGGTTGAGGCTATAAATTCCTCAATCCTTATTATCCCAGATATACCCATGTTTTGGGTGATTTCTGTAGCGTTGGTACTCCAAGGAGTAATCATAGCTGCCCTAGGGCCAACAAAAAAGGCGTCTAAGGACGCCGCTATAATCTTAGGTTGATTGCCAAACAACCAGCTAAGTTTTACAATGTCTTCCTGTAACAAATCTTGTTTGGTTTGTACCGCAAATACTTTGGTGTCGAGGGCTCCGAAGAAATGAATCATCTAGTTTGTAAATTGTATGATTAAGAAAGGCACAAATTTACGGTTTTAAAGTGTAATTTTTAAAGAGAATAGTTAACAGTTTTAAGGTGTAATTGTTAATTTTTAATCAACGCCCTTTGGTCTCATGGTTTTTGTTGATTTTACAGGTCTGTATTTCCTATATATAAAACCCATAATTCATAATAAAATTGGAAATATCATCTTTGTTTTAAGACAAAGTTGCATGTTTTGGTGACAGTATGTATTTAAATTATCTTGGTTCAATATGAATCAATACGTGTTCCAAATTAGGTATTTCCATGATCAAGGTATCCTTTAACTGGTGAGATATAGCGTGCCCTTCAAATACTGATATTTCCCCCTTTACTATAGCATGAAGATCCACATGATACTTGGTCCCTGCCTTCCTGACAAAGCATTTTTCGGTGCCTAATACTCCGTCAACCGTCAGCGAAACCTCCCTTATCTCTTCAATAAGATCATCGTAAAGATGTTCGTCCATAATTTCACCAAAGGCTGGGCGAAAAATCAAATAGCTATTGTAGATAATAAATCCAGCTGCAAATAACGCTGCCCAATCGTCCGCAGTTTCAAATCCCTCCCCAAATAATAGGGCGATGGAAATACCTATAAATGCCATCACAGAGGTAATAGCATCACTTCTATGGTGCCAAGCATCTGCTTTTAAAGAGGAGCTATTGGTTTCTATACTTTTTTTCAATACTAAACGAAAGGAAATTTCCTTCCATATGATGATGCCCCCAAGGACAAATAATGTCCATGGTTTAGGTGGTAAATGTGTGGTCTGTATGTTGCGGATACTCTCATAGGCGATAAGAACAGCGGATAACAATAAAAAACCTACTACTAAAAAAGTGATGAGGGGTTCTATTCTTCCATGTCCGTATGGGTGGTTGTCATCGGCTGGTCTTTTGGCATACTTCAAGCCGAAGAGCACTAGTAGGGAAGAGAAAATATCAGTAGTAGATTCTATGGCGTCGGCAATTAAAGCGTAAGAATTCCCAAAGACACCTGCCAAACCCTTTATTATTGCCAAAAGTGTACTTCCTACAATACTATAATATATGGTCCGAATGGCGGTTTTGGCGTTTGTCAATTTTAGGAAGGCTTTTTTTTGCTGGACAAAGATAGCGGACTTGCTGTTAAATCCATATTTAATTAATACCAATTCGAAGTGATGAATAGGAGAAATCCTTGATTTAGACGGATTATGTTTTTATCTTAGGAATAATTTAAACAACACAAATTGTAGCTATGGCACAAAAGTATATCGACTTAACTACCCTCAAATATTTATTAAACAATGTTCATGGACTATCCCAATTGGTTCAGTTAGAGCGCTATAAGGAACACGATCCCGAATCCATGGGCATGTTCCTAGATTCGGTAAAGGAGTTTGCTGATCGCGAATTGTTTCCTTTTTTTAAGGAAATGGACGATTCCCCAGCGGCGTTTAAGAATGGAGAGGTTATTGTTCATGAGCAGGTAGGAGTAATAATGAAGAAAGGAGGGGAAATGGGCCTTATTTGTGGTCCGTTCGATTATGAAATTGGCGGCCTACAACTCCCTTTCATTGTTCATACTGCAGCCACCTATATTTTGGATACAGCCAATAATCATTTACCCGGATATCTAACCTTAACTCTGGGAGCAGCCGAGCTTATTACCCATTTTGGCAATAGCGCATTAAAGGATGCTTATATTCCGAAAATGCTGTCGGGAGAATGGGGTGGGACCATGTGTCTTACCGAACCCGATGCCGGTAGTTCACTTTCCGATATCACCACCAAGGCCACCCCCACGAAGGATGGTCATTATCATATAAAAGGTCAAAAAATATTTATTTCTGGGGGCGATTATCCATATGTCGAAAACATTGTTCATTTGGTATTGGCCCGTATAGAGGGGGCACCAGCAGGAACCAAGGGAATTTCATTGTTTGTGGTGCCTAAACTTAGGACTGAAAATGGGAATTCGATAAAAAACGACGTGACAACCCTGTCAGATTTTCAAAAGATGGGCCAACGTGGCTTTGCGACTACCCATTTGGGGTTTGGGGATCAAAATGATTGCAGAGGATGGTTGTTAGGTGAGGCTCATCAAGGATTAAAATACATGTTTCAGATGATGAACGATGCCCGAATAGGTGTAGGTAGGGGAGCGGCGGCAATATCCATGGCAGCATACCAGGCCTCCTTGCAATATGCTAAAGAACGTACCCAGGGTAGAAAACTAAGAAGCTCGGGGAAAAAAGATCCAAATGAAAGCCCCTGTCCCATTATAGAGCATCCAGATGTAAGGCGAATGCTGTTTCTTCAGAAAGCCATTGCCGAAGGTTCCTTAAGTTTAATATTACTTGCAGCAAAATATCACGATCTACAACTTGCCGAGAAAGACCAAGCTACAAAAGAAAAATACGGAATGTTGTTGGAAATTATAACTCCCATCGTAAAAACATATCCTGCAGAGGCCGGAGCAGTGGCTGTAAATAATGGCCTGCAAGTTTTAGGCGGTTATGGATTTTGTACCGATTTTATCTTGCAGCAATATTATCGCGATATACGGATTTTTAGTATTTATGAAGGAACAACTGGGATTCAGTCCCAAGATCTTCTGGGACGGAAGGTGCTCATGGACAATGGAAGGGCGCTAGAGCTACTGCTTAATGAAATATTGGAGACCATTACAGAGGCCCTTACCATGGAAAATTTAAAACCCTATGCTACTATTTTGGGGGATAAGATAAAATTGACCCAAGAAGTAACGGCTCATTTGATGCCAATTGCCACAGAGGGCGATTTCGAACGTTATCTCTCCGATGCTAATTTGTTTATGGAATTCCTAAGTCATTTAGTGTTAGGTTGGATATGGTTAGATATCGCAGCTACAGCAGAAAAGGATATTTTAAAAAAGGATAATACGTACCCCTTAGATTTTTATCAAGGCAAAATCCATACTATGAAGTTTTACTTTAAGTACGAATTGATAAAAACTAGTGGATTAGCAAAATCCATAATGCATGAGGATGTTCTAACCTTAAATAGTGAGAAGGATTATTTTTAAAAAACCGAAATTTATTCCAAGTTAAAAGTAGGGTAAAACTAAAGTAAGTTGTTTTATAACCGAACCATATCATCGGGTCAGAATGATCAAATAAAACAACGAAATTATGAAGAGAATACATTTTTCAACATTGGTAAGCCTATTATTTATATCTGTTGGAGCAATTGCCCAAGCGGAAAAAGCCAATAAAATCGAAAACCGATCCTATTACGAACAGCGCGCTATTGAGGATGCGAAATATGAACAAACCCAACAGCTGGATAAAGATGCTGAGGAGGATTTTTGGGAAGATCAAAAGGAATATGACCGGAAGCTGAAAAAACGAGATAAAAAAGCGTACAAAGCCTATTTAAAGGGCAAGAGGGATGCCTACTCCGAACATAGACAACATTGTGATTCCCACTGTCACCACAGTCAGCATTATCACAGTTACGCTTCTTTTTACTATTACAATAACGCTCATTACGGTAATCACAGACCACATAACAGAACTACTATCCGTACTGGAGTTGGAGTAAGAATGCCCAGTGTGAGAATTGGACTTTAGGAATAGCAAAACTTCTTTTTCCTTCCACCAAAGTGAAAATTTAGGCATAAAAAAATCCCCGATGCGTACATCGGGGATTTTTTAGTTGTAATTGTAATAATTGACTAAGCCGGATTTTTCTCCAATTGAGCCATATAAAATCCATCAAAACCTGTTTTTGAAGCATAGATCTTGGATTCTTTAACCAAATTAAAATCCTTTCCAGCTTCCGAACTTAAAAATTTCTTTACCTGTAAGTTGTTTTCTTGGGGCAAGATAGAGCAGGTAGCATATACCATTTTACCTCCTGGCTTAAGAATTCGACTATAATCTTGTAGAATCTCTTGTTGGGTAACCATAATTTTATCAAGAAATTCAGGTTGCAATTTCCATTTTGCATCCGGATTCCTTTTTAGTACTCCCAATCCGGTACAAGGTGCATCTATAAGTACGCGATCTGCTGTGCCGTATAATTTCTTGATAACCTTGGTAGTTTCAATATGTCTTGTTTCAACATTATGCGCACCATCTCTTTTGGCCCTTCTTTTTAGTTCCTTTAGTTTGTTGCCATAAATATCCAAGGCAATCAATTGCCCTTTGTTTTCCATTAACGAAGCCAAATGCAATGACTTACCTCCTGCACCCGCACAGGTGTCTACTACACGCTGACCGGGTTTAACATCTAAAAATGGGGCTACCAATTGTGAAGAGGCATCCTGTACTTCAAACCAACCATTTTGGAAGGCTTCTGTGATAAACACATTACTGCGTTCCACCAGCTTTAAGGCGTCTGGATATCCCCTAATATACTCCGTTTCTATCCCCGCCTCACTAAGTGCACTCCTTAAACTATCCTTGGTGGTTTTTAAGGTATTCACTCTAAGAATAACATCTGCCTGCTGATTTAATGCAGCGATTTCTTTGGTCCATAAGGCTTCGCCTAAAGCTTTTACGGCTAATTCATCAATCCAATCCGGAACAGATTCCCTGTATTTTCTTATTTGGGAAAGTTCGTCAAACCTACCTTTGATCCTTCTTTCTGGAGTAGGTTCAATTTGTTTCCAATCTGGAAGTTTAATTCCTTTTAAAACTGCCCATACGGCAAACATCCTAAAAAGATTTTGTCTACTATAAGGAGCCTTCACCTCTGCAATCTCTGCATACAGTCTTTTCCAACGTACCATATCATAGGTGGTTTCCGCAATAAATCCTCTATCCCTTGCACCCCAACGCTTATCGTACTTTAATACTTTTTGTACTACTTTATCGGCATATTCACCTTCATTAAATATATAATTTAATGCATCAACAACCCCAAACACTAGATTTCTATGTAATCGCATTTTTAAAAATTAAGATTGCAAAGGTATTGTATTAGAACCTATTCCTATTATTTTTGTTGAAAATTATGAACATGACCAGATTTATCCCTGTTTTACTACTAATATTGATCGTTTCTTGTTCCAATAAGGAGACTTCAAAAGTTTTTACTGCCGTAGATATAAAAACAGTTCTTTCCGATTCTTTAAGCATAAGAGCCATAGAAATTATGGATGGGGGAAGCTTGGCTTTTGCCGCCAATAAGGGAGCTTTTGGATTATTGGATTTAAACACTGAAATAGCAAGGGTAAATACCCAACAACACGACTCTCTAGTACCCGAATTTAGGGCGGTAGCACATACCAATACCGATTTTTTTATGCTTTCTGCAGGTAATCCTGCCCTGCTGTATAAAACAGGAGATTCCGGTTCTATGGAATTGGTATATAAGGAAGAAAACGAAAAGGTATTTTATGATGCCTTGACTTTTTGGAACAATATGGAGGGAATTGCTGTAGGGGACAGTATGGAAGGCTGTTTGTCTATTATTATTACTAGGGACGGCGGCGAGAGTTGGGAAAAATTGCCTTGTTCCTCTCTACCGAAATCTGAGGAAGGAGAGGGCGCATTTGCTGCAAGTAACACCAACATCAAGACGGTAGGGGATAAGGCCTGGATTGCTACCACAAAAGGAAATGTTTATTACACAGAAGACAAGGGTGCCTCTTGGGAAATTATAACGACACCTATTAGGAGTGAAAAGTCGACCCAAGGAATTTATTCCATCGACTTTTACGACGAAAATGTTGGATTTGTTTTTGGAGGAGACTATACCGATCCAGAAGGTAATCTTGACAACAAGGCGATCACCACTGATGGGGGAAAAACCTGGAATTTAGTTGCCAGCGGGAAACTGCCAGATTATAGGAGCTGCGTGCAATTTGTTCCCAATTCGGATGGCAATTCGTTGATTGCCTTGGGGTTTAAGGGAATAGCCTACTCCTATGATAGTGGGCAAAGCTGGCAACAGCTCTCCAACGAATCTTTCTTTACATTACGATTTCTAAATGATTCTGTGGCCTATGCGGCCGGAACAAATAGGATAGCAAAACTTACTTTTAAATAGGCGGGGGGTGTCAATTATCTAAGGTTAATTGCAAGGTTGGTGGGACTGTTCATTAGAACTGACTATCGGAATATTCATTACTGATTTTAATAGTGCTCCTTCGGCTTAGTTACCAGCTATCGGGTTAGCTAAAGTTCATGTTCTCGGGCATGTCCGAGTAACTCAATACTCATATCTCAACACTAGTTACTTTTCCCCTCTTTTTTGTCGGTATTGCTTAATTAACTGTCGTTTAAAATCTTCCTCTGAACGAAGCAAAACAATTGCTTTTTTAGCAGAAATAGTGTTGGATACCTTTTCTATATACGCCTTTTCCGCCCGGTATTTATCCTCTTCCAATTTCCCCATTTGTTTTAATAGGTCGCTTGCCTCAGCAGCGGAAAGCGCATCTAGATTTTTAATTTTCTCCTTAATTTTACTGTGTTCCCTACGGTGTAATGCTATCTTTTGGGCCTCATACTCATTATACAGAGGCCAAAAATCTTGTGCTTCTTTTGGAGTTAGGTTCAAACGTTCAGTGATAAAGGCAATTTTATAGGATTTAATTTTGTCCCAATCGGGTTTGCCTTGAGCGCTGACAGACAAGGTGGCCATCAACCAAAAAACAGCTAGGATAATATAATTTTTTCTAATCATCATTGTTCAAATTTAATTCTTCAAAATCTTCTATATTGGTATTCAAATAGTCAATAAAATTTTCATTATCAAGCTGGAAATCCAATATCTCATTGATATCCATATCGCTTACGGGTAACATTTCTGCCAATTCATAGGAGGAGACTCCCAAGCCATTAAATTCGAAATAATCCTCTATGTCAGAATTAGCCAAAACAGTATCACTGTTGCTAATGTCCTTCCATTGTAGGCCGACAATTATCAGCAATACAGCAGCAACTGAGGCGGCTATATAATAATACCTTTTTAGCGATCTAACAGGGACAGTTTTATTCTCTTCCGTTTCCAGTTTGGCAAGAACCCTATCCGTGAACGAATCAAAATACCCTTCCGGCACCCTAAAATCATCATGTTCCGTAGATTCCATTTTTTCCGATTCCATTTTGGTGAAAACATTGTCGGAAAGGGAGTCAAAATACCCCTCGGGGACTCGGAAACTGTTGTCTTTATTTATTTTTTTCATTTTTGCAATTTGACCATTGTCTTGGAGAAAATTTAATTGTCCCTTAAAAATGCTTCAACCTTTTTGGTTGCTAAATGGTAGGAGGCCTTTAATCCCCCAACAGATGTTTCTAATATCTCGGATATCTCCGAATATTTCATTTCCTGGAAATATTTCATATTAAAAATCAATTTTTGTTTTTCGGGCAATACAGCTATCGCCTGTTGTAACTTCAACTGTATATCATCGCCTTCAAAATAAACATCTGCTTTTAAGTTGGCCAGCTTGTCGCTCATTAATTGTTCATCGTTGATCTTTAATTTTTGAGATTTCAATTTTAGAAAACTCAAAGCCTCGTTGGTAGCGATTCTGTACATCCATGAGTACAGTTTGCTTTCACCCTTAAATCCATCAATGTTCCTAAATACTTTGATAAAGGTATTCTGCAGAACATCGTCCGTGTCATCATGGTCCAGCACAATCCGTCTAATATGCCAATACAAACGCACTTTATAGGCGTCAACAAGAATTTCAAAGGCCTTTGCCTGACTATTCTTTTGTTTTAATTGCAATACCAAAACTTCTTCCGCAATCACCATGAATTAACTTAAGTTCTCTAATAGGACTCCAAATATTGGAAAAGGTTTATTCCTAGGCCATTATTTATAAATCCACCTGTATCCACCAAGATAAGGAAGTTTCACTAAGTTTTCTCATCTAATAGAGCAAACCAAATAAACATTGTAGCAATTTTAGTTAGTTTTGAATCCATTAAATAGGAAGGGAAGTTAACTTCTGAAAAATTTATTAAATTTTACCACAACTTGTTTTATGAATAGCAAAATACATCAAAGCTGGCAGCAAATATTGGATAGTGAGTTTAGCGCTGCTTATTTTAAGGCCCTACAATCATTTGTTGATCAAGAATATGAGGAGCATCAGTGCTTTCCGCCAGAAGCGCAAATTTTTTCTGCGTTTGATCATTGCCATTGGGAAGACACTAAGGTAGTGGTGATAGGGCAAGATCCATACCACGGTGCAGGGCAAGCCAATGGACTTTGTTTTTCCGTAAATGACGGAGTGACACACCCGCCATCTTTAGTGAATATTTTCAAGGAATTACAATTGGATCTGCACAAGCAATATCCCATAAGTGGTGATTTGGAGAAATGGGCAGACCAAGGCGTTTTGTTGCTAAATGCCACGCTTACTGTAAGGGCGCACCATGCAGGGAGTCATCAAGGTAAGGGATGGGAGACCTTTACCAATGCAGTCATAACCAAACTATCTCAGGAAAAAAACGGCTTGGTATTTATGCTGTGGGGCGGGTATGCCAAGAAAAAAGTAAAATTGATCGATACCGAAAAGCACCATATCTTAACTTCGGGACACCCTTCCCCATTAAGCGCCAATAGAGGATATTGGTTTGGGAATAGACACTTTGGAAAAACGAATGAAATTTTACTGAGACAAAGTTTAACACCAATAGACTGGTAATTGTATGGTAGAAACTACTAAAGTTCCAAATATTTAGGACAATAAACCAACTTAAATTACCGTTAGATTTAATTTTTAATCTTAATCCATTTTGCTCACCGCCTAAATATGAATTATACCAAACTAAAATCGGTTTTACTAGTAGATGATGACGGGATCACCAACATGTTGAATCAACTTTTTTTGAAAAAGCTAATCCCTAACCTTGACATAAATACTGTGATTGATGGGCATAGGGCATTGGATTTTATTGAGGCCCAGATAAATGAAATAGAAAGTGGTTCTTTTTTATTGATATTAGATGTTGAAATGCCCATGATGAATGGATGGCAGTTTTTACAGGCATTTGATATACTTTTTAGGCAAGAGGAAAAGGAAAAAATTATAATTGCCATACTTACGGCAAATGGCACTGAAGAGCTTACCTATAAGGCATTGTCGTATCCCCAAGTTAAGGGGTGCCTCCACAAACCGTCATCGGATATCAACTTTAGAAAAGTGATCAAAACTTTTTTTAACCAATAATCAAAATACCAAAAACAGTTTGTAGCAGCCTATTTCTTAGCGTAAAGTATTTGGTCGGAAGGCAATCTCTTATCTATCAGCTTAAGATCCAATAAGGTATTTTGCACCGAGTTTAATGTAGTTTCCTTAAGATTTTTGTCGCTCCACCTAGTCAGGGAAAGCCAATGCTGTATATCTTCTAATTGTTGTCCATAAGTGTTTGCAATTGTTTTGTCGATACTCGGGATTCCTTTAAAATCTTCGGTGTATACATTAATGACCTCTAGTATGTGGGCCAAGGTGCCTGGATGCTCGGCAATAAATTTGTCCGTTGCTGCCACTACAAAACAGGGCCATGGAGTAGGGCAGTCGGTTAACCTTCTAAACACCTGCTGATCTACCAAGGGTTTTGTGGTAAAACGTTCCCACATAAAGTAATCAGCTGTGCCATTGCTAAGAGCATCAACTGCACCTTCCAAATTATCTACTACCTGAAATTTTAATTCCTCGGTATTCCAATTGTTGTTTTTTCCGTTTACATAGGCCATTAAATGACTGCCACTGCCAAACCTACTAATCGCTGCGGTTTTACCTTCTAGGTCTTCTAAACGGACGTAATCGCTGGTATGTGCAACATGAATTCCCCATAGTAATGGACTGGCTATAAATTCTTGAACAATTTTAACAGGATTGCCCTCGGAAATACTCTTTACAACACCTTCGGTTAAAATAATGGCCAAATCTGCCTCACCATCTTTTAACATCTGTGCCATTTTCCCTGTTCCTTCAGGAATATCCGTCCATTCCAACTTAATTCCTCTAGACTTAAAGGCGCCTTCCTCAATAGCTAATTGCCATGGGAAATTAAAATGTTCAGGGACACCTATTATACTTACTTTTTTCAATTCAAAAATCTATTTAATCGTTAATATTTAAATTATAGTTTGGCGTAATGTCTAAACCTATGCTATAATTAGAATGCAGTAATGTGTTTACAATCAGATTTAAACATATATTAATTATCAGTGATTCGTTCTAATGCATAGGCTATCAATCCTTGGGTAGCCTTTTCTGGATTGGTTGAAAATTCCCCGTTACACCTATTGGCTAATATACAATTTAGGGACAATGCTCGGTGCCCTAATAGTTTGGCGAGGCCGTAAATGCCTGCGGTCTCCATCTCCAAATTAGTTATTTGCATTCCCTGATAATTAAAGCTAGCCAATTTATCGTTGATAGCTTTATCTTGAAGTGGCAATCTAAGGACTCTGCCTTGCGGGCCGTAAAACCCAACATTGGTAGCTGTAAAACCAGGTAACAATTGTTTTGAAGCAAATTTTTGAGCCAATTCCCTGTCACATTCCACAACATAGGGAGTAGATTTGTCTTTTAGCCAATTGGTATGGGATAAAAATGCCTGTTGAATTTCAGGATGCTGAACATGTTGACTATCATAAAAATGAAGCAAGCTATCCAATCCGATAGCATATTCGCTCATCAGATAGGAGTGTATGGGGATATGTGGTTGAATAGCGCCTGAAGTACCTATGCGTATGATATCTAATACTATTTTAGTTGTCTTGACGGACCTACTGTCAAAGTCGATATTCACCAGTGCATCAAGTTCATTTAGTACAATATCGATATTATCGGTCCCAATCCCCGTAGATAAAACCGTAATTCGTTTTTGACCAATTCGCCCGGTGTGGGAGTGGAATTCCCGTTTGTTTTTTTTTACTTCTATGGAGTCAAAATACTGAGAAACTAGGGGGACCCTATCGGGATCACCCACCGTAATAACGGTTTCGGCTAGTTCTTCGGGCAATAAATTTAGGTGATATACACTTTTGTCAGGATTAAGGACAAGTTCAGACGCACTTAGGTTCATTTTATAATTTAAGTATTCGGTCGGTATCCGTATTGTATAAGAAGCTATATTTTAAAGCGCCTCCCAAGAAAACATCATTTTCTTGAATACAGGAATAATAACTCGTTTTACCTACCAAAATATCATTCCCTGTTTTGGAAAGTTTAACTGGTTTAAATGATTTAAACATGGGCTTCAATTTAACAAAAAGTCGGTCATACTGCGTGTCCCCAAATCCATAACGCCCTTGGTTCTTTAAGACCGTGGCCATTAATTCCGATTTAGACTTGGGATTGGCGCTATTTGCCAATCGCAATATATTGTTCTCCACTTCGTTCAATCCATTTTTTATGCTCGGGAAACGCATCAAATGTGCTCTAATTGCCGATTCTAAGTAGGTGAATTGAAAACTACTGAAATCCTTTAAATTTTCTAGACGTATAGGATTGTCGCTACAGTATAACTGCCATACATAATCTGCATATTCCACATCGTCTTGGTTTAAATAGGTGCGGTGGTTATATAAGTTTAGGATTTGCTCATCACTAAGGTCGTTCAGGCCATATAGCGTATCCGAATCATCTTCCTCGCCACAGCAAACCATTGAGATCTCGGCAAAGGGTCTGTTGCTTTTTAGCCAAGAGATTACTGCCAACATATTAATTTGACAAAACAGATCGTATTCAAACCAAAGCACTATATGATCTTCTTGCTTGTGGTTACATAACGATCGGTATTCCTTGAGGGTTTTTTCTATAAACCAAGATTTGGTAACCTTGTAATTCTTGTTGAGAAATTCGAATCTAGTTTTCCAAAAGGATTCGCTTCCCACATTCGTTTCGGTTTTACCTTCGCATAACATTTCGCGCCAAGTAATAATTTCCCCTCCTAAATTTAGGTTACGTAATTTCGTGGTGAAACTGTCGCCATTGGTGATGTGTAACTGAGAACTCATTTTTTTTTGGTGGTTTAGGTTGTGACCAATAAATGTAGCATTTTATCTTAAGTTCAAGAAATAATTAACAAAAATCTAACCTCCTACACGTTTCACTTTAAATCCTTTATCCTTTAGAATTTCCATTATCCTATCACGGTAATCCCCCTGTAAAATTATAGTCTCACCTTTAATAGACCCACCTACGCTCAGTTTGGTCTTTAATTCCTTTGCTAGTTTTTTAAAATCACTTTCCGCTCCATTATACCCTTCCAAGATAGTAATCGGTTTTCCCTTTCTCTTTTCATACTTACAGATAATAGGGTCATCTTGTAGCCAAATTCCCTCTTCCTTTATAGCGCCATCCTCATTATCAATGTTTTGATGATCGGGGAATAAATTTTTAAGCTGCTCTTTTAAGTCCATCTTTATAGGGTAAAATTAAGTGATGAATAATAGTTGGTTAGAAACCTTCAATAGCGATAATCTACCTTGTATTTTGGGAGGTTCTAAAAACAACTAATTTAAAATAAATACTTGTAATTAATGGATGATCTATCCTTTAATAAGCCCTAGTTCCACTAAGCGTTCATGTAAAAATTCGCCCGCTGAAATATCGTTATACAATTTAGGGTTAGAGGCATCTATGCAATTTTCAAGACAATTTAAGGGCATTTCACTGATCGGGTGCATAAAGAACGGAACAGAATATCTGGAAGTTCCCCATAATTCTCTGGGTGGATTTACAACTTGGTGTATGGTAGATTTTAGTTTATTATTACTGAGTCGCGAAAGCATATCACCAACGTTGATCATTAATTGATCAGGGCTTGCAATGGCATCTATCCATTCTCCCTTCTTATTTTTCACCTGTAGCCCCTTCCCATGCGCCCCCATTAAAAGCGTAATTAAATTAATATCACCATGTGCTGCTGCCCTTACGGCATTCTTAGGTTCTTGTTCTATAGGGGGGTAATGGATGGGCCTTAAAATAGAATTTCCATTTTTAATATAATTATCAAAGTAAGTTTCCTCCAAATCTAAATGAAGTGCCAAAGCCCTTAAAACATATTTCGCCGTTTTTTCGAGCATTTTATAGGTCTCCTTTCCCACTTCATTAAACCTATCCAATTCCTTAACCACAACGTTCTTTGGGTAATCTTTTTCCAATATTGGATCGTTTTCTACGTATTGTCCAAAATGCCAAAATTCTTTAAGATCCCCTTCCTTTCTGCCTTTTGCATGTTCCTTTCCAAAGGAGGTATACCCCCTTTGACCTCCAATGCCTTCAATTTCATATTTATCCTTAACTTCTTGTGGCAGGTTGAAAAACTCCTTGATTTCGGTATAGAGGTCTTCAACTAATTTGTCGGATAAAAAATGCCCGCTTAGAGCTACAAAGCCTATATCTTCAAAGGCATTTCCAATTTCCTTTATAAATTTCTCTTTTCGTGCCTGATCGCCTGAAATAAAATCCGCTAAGTTTACACTTGGTATTGCACTCATTTCTTTTTCTTTTAGATAACCCAAAGTTAATAAATTATAAGGCAATCTTCTTTAAATAATTATCGCCTTTGTTTTTGGGTTTCGTTACATTTATAAAATATTAGTAAATAAAAAGAAGTACTATACAGGATGAACTTTAATGGGAATGGTTTGGATAAGGCTACGCAACTAAAACTGTATCAACGCATGTTAAAGCCGCGATTGATCGAAGAAAGAATGTTGCTTTTATTACGCCAAGGTAAAATTTCAAAATGGTTTAGTGGTATTGGCCAGGAAGCCATTTCTATAGGCGTGACCAGTGCGTTGACCGAGGATGAATATATTCTGCCTATGCACCGCAACTTAGGGGTCTTTACTACTAGGAATATTCCCTTACACCGACTTTTTTCGCAATGGCAGGGAAAGGCGGACGGTTTTACAAAAGGGAGGGACAGAAGTTTTCATTTTGGATCCCAAGAGTTTAAGATTGTAGGGATGATCTCGCATTTGGGCCCCCAATTGGGTGTAGCTACTGGAATAGCCTTGGCGGATTTAATACAGAAAAAAAACAAAGTAACCGCAGTTTTTACCGGAGAAGGAGGAACCAGCGAAGGGGATTTCCATGAGGCTTTAAACTTAGCATCGGTATGGAATTTACCTGTTTTGTTCTGTATAGAAAATAATGGATATGGCCTATCTACCCCAACCCTTGAACAATACAGGTGTAAGGATTTGGCCGATAAGGGAATAGGCTACGGAATGGAGTCGCATATTTTGGATGGCAATAATGTTATAGAGGTTTTTTGTAAAATAGATGCGCTATGCAAGAGTATTAGAAAAAACCCAAGACCTGTCCTTATAGAATTTAAAACTTTTAGGATGCGAGGTCATGAAGAAGCCAGTGGCACCAAATATGTACCCCAGGAAGTATTGGATGCTTGGGAAAAGAAAGACCCCCTTATAAATTTTGAAAATCATCTTTTGGATGAAAAAATATTGAACCCCGATGTTATTGAAACCTTAAAAAACAACATTTATAGTGAAATAGACCAACATCTAAAAAAAGCATTTAATGGAAAGGCAATACAATCTGACGCAGTTACGGAACTGAATGATGTGTTTAGGGACTTTGATTATAAGGAAATCAAATCGAATTCCGAAAAAGCAAATATAAGGCTTGTAGATGCTGTTTCTGAAGGACTAAAACAATCCATGCAAAAACATGAAAATTTGGTAATCATGGGGCAGGATATTGCAGCATATGGGGGCGTATTTAAGGTTACCGAAGGATTTTTGGAGGAATTTGGCAGTGATAGGGTGAGAAATACACCGATCTGTGAATCAGTAATAATTTCTGCAGCAATGGGATTGTCTATAAGGGGATTTAAATCAGTGGTAGAAATGCAATTTGCCGATTTTGTAAGTTCTGGCTTCAATCCGATCGTAAATTACCTGGCAAAGTCGCACTACCGTTGGGGCGCAAATGCCGATGTTGTGATTAGAATGCCTTGCGGGGCAGGAGTAGGGGCTGGTCCTTTTCACTCCCAAACAAACGAAGCCTGGTTTACCAAAACTCCAGGATTAAAAGTCGTTTATCCCGCCTTCCCATATGATGCCAAAGGGTTATTGGCCACAGCGATAAATGACCCCAATCCGGTACTATTTTTCGAGCATAAGGCCTTATATAGAAGCATGTACCAAGATGTCCCTACAGCATATTACACCCTTCCATTGGGCCAAGCGGCACTTCTAAGGCAGGGAACTGACGTTACTGTAGTCACCTATGGGATGGGCGTGCATTGGGCCTTGGAAACCTTGGACAATAATCCCGATATAAAGGCGGATCTAATCGATTTGCGTAGCTTGCAACCAATGGACACGGAAGCTATTTACCGCTCAGTAAAAAAAACGGGGAAATTAATTATCCTACAGGAAGACAGCCTCTTTGGGGGTGTGGCAAGCGATATCTCTGCCCTCGTGATGGAGCATTGTTTTCAGTACTTGGACGCCCCCGTTAAAAGAGTCGCCAGTTTGGAGACACCAATTCCGTTTGCTAAAAATTTGGAGAATACTTACCTCCCCAAAACACGATTTGAAGCAGAACTGCTAACTTTGCTGGAATATTAATTCTATTGGAAAATGCCCCATAAAATATATGATACCTACAGAAGAAAGACTTAAGGAACGCATTAAGGAGCTTACCTGTTTATACGAGGTTACCTCTATCATCGTTAATTGTGATTACGATCAAATAGAAGATGCATTAAAGGGGATTATGCATTGCCTGCAAAAGGCATGGCGCTTTAGCGCAGAAACACACGTAGCCTTGGTTACTGATCAATATTCCATAAAAACCTTAAATTTTCCAGATCAATCGGTCTCCTTAAAATCCAGTATTTCAGTATTTAACAAAAAAACAGGATATATCCAAGTCGTATATCCCTTACCTAATTACGGATCTTCCGACTTTTTACTGGAAGAAAAAAAACTTTTAAAGAACATCTGCCTAGAGGTAGGTAACCTTTTGGAAAGAAAGCAAATCAAGGATAATGAGGACCTGATTAGGCGAAAAATGGAGCATGCAGACCGACTTAGTATTCTGGGAGAGATTACTGCTGGAATGGCACATGAACTTAATACACCACTCGCCAATATACTAGGTTTTTCAGAGTTGCTAAAAACAAGAATAAAGAATGATCCCCAGGCAAATAGAGATCTGGATAAGATTATTAACAGCGCCATCTTTTCAAGAGAGGTCGTTAAGAAATTGATGTTCTTTGCCTGCGAAATGCCACAACAAATGGACTTGGTAGATATTGTACCGATCGTATCCGATGCGTTGAACCTTATGCAACCTAGCCTGAAAAGTAAAAAAATTGTAGACGAACTTAAATTTAGCACCCAGTCTATTTTCTTAAGAGTCGATGCCATACAATTGACCCAAGTTATTTTCAACCTTATGCTCAATGCAATTTACTTTGCCCCGCCAAAGAGTATTATCAATTTTTTAATCACGGATAAGGAAAAGAGTGTAGAGATCATCATAAAGGATGAAGGTCCTGGAATAGACCCCAAGATTAGAAATAAGATTTTTGAGCCTTTTTATAGCACCAAACCCATAGGAGAGGGCTCAGGCCTTGGATTAAGTGTTGTTCATGGTATCGTGAAAAGCCATAAAGGGACCATAAAATACCTTCCCAACAAACCTAAAGGAACTATATTTGTTATCGAATTTCCAAAAAAATAGGCTATGGGTTTCAAAAATGAAAATGTATTGATCGTTGATGATGATATAAACATCTTGGAACTTATACATAGGCACTTACAATCTTTCAATTACCATACCTATAAGGCCGTTTCCGTTAAGGAGGCCCTAGCCATTTTAAAGGACTCTAAAATAGATTTACTAATAACAGACCTTAGAATGCCGGAGGTGGATGGCATGCAGTTAATAAAATATGTTTCCGAACATTACCCTAAGCTACCAAAATTGGTTGTTACCGGATATCCTTCCGTTGACGATGCGCTAAACGTTTTAAAATCAGGATCCATAGATTATTTAGTAAAACCATTTACCAAAGAAGAATTAAAACTGGCTGTATTAAAGTGCTTCACGGAAAATAAACGAGTATTAGATACACCCATGCCAAATACTGATACAGGCAAGGGAGATCATCAAAATTACGGGGAACTAATTGGTCGATCCAAAGCAATTAGAACCGTAACAGCTATTATAGATCGGGTAAAGGACAATAAGGCAACAGTGCTGATCAAAGGGGAAAGCGGAACAGGCAAAGAGCTGGTGGCGCGTTCCGTTCACTATATGGGGAAATTCTCAAGAGCCCCATTTATTGCCGTAAACTGCGGGGCAATTCCAGAAAGCTTGCTAGAAGCGGAATTGTTTGGTTATGCCAAAGGAGCCTTTACAGGCGCTCAGGAGCAACGGAACGGATTTTTTCAGGCTGCTGATAAAGGAACCTTATTCCTAGATGAGATTGGGAATGCTTCCCAAGCTGTTCAATCCAAATTGTTACGGGTACTTCAAGAAAAAGAAGTAATAAAGGTGGGCTCGCAAAAAACAGAAAAGATAGATTTGCGAGTTATTGCTGCTACCAATAGCAATCTACAATCCATGGTCCAGAAAGGACTGTTCAGGGAAGACCTGTATTATAGATTGACGGTGGTAGAAATAGATGTTCCGCCCTTACGGGATCGCAAGGAAGATATAGCATTACTGGTTGATAAATTCTTATTTAAATACGGGGTAGAATATAAGGAGCGAATAATTACCATATCTCCCGATGCGTTAAACCTCCTAATACGATACAACTGGCCCGGAAATATTAGGGAATTGGAAAACGTAATTCAAAGAGCAGTAATTATGTGCAATAAAAGAATTGAATTGGAGGATCTGCCTGATAACTTGAAGTTTAAGATCCATTTTCCGGATGACCGATTAGTGCCTTTAAGAGAAATGGAAAAAAAATACATCTTAAAAGTTTTGGAGGCAACAGGAAACAATAAGTCGCAGGCAGCTGAAATATTACAGATAGACCGTAAAACCTTGCGTCAAAAAATACAATAATACCACACTTCATAACTGGGTAATTATTCCTCACTGGGGAAATACTCCTATATAGTTCTCTTTCCGTAGCTACTTAATTAACACTACAATAATCTAAACATCAGCATGTTAGGTGTTTAATTTTGTTTCCATGCTTATAATGGCATCAAACTTGCCAGTAACATTATTCTAAATAAAGGATATATGGAAACCAGTAATGGTTTATGCCTAAGTTGTAGGTATTGAGCAACTAGCATACTTAGTAAAATATAGGAACCACAGTTGGAATTGGCATGAATTTTAATTTTTAGATTCATGGTTTCACCCATTACAGCCGCTTTATTTTCAGAAAAGATATAAGTACTTACTAAAAATATTTTATGATAACAAAACCAAAAAAACAACCAAAGCATGGTATGTTGGAAAACGTAATGCGTCAATTTAACCATGCCGCGGATATTATTAATCTGAATAGTAATATTAGGAAGATTTTAACTATAACGAACAATGAGCTAATAATTCATTTTCCCGTCAAAATGGACAATGGGGAAATTGAAGTATTTACTGGCTATAGGGTGCAACATAATAATGCCTTAGGGCCGTATAAGGGCGGATTGAGATATCATCCTACCGTGGATATAGATGCCGCCAAGGCACTTGCCATGTGGATGACATGGAAAACCTCTCTCGCTGGCTTGCCCTACGGTGGTGCCAAAGGAGGGATACAAATAGATCCCTTCAAGTATTCAATAACCGAATTGGAGAGAATTACCAGACGGTTTACGTATGCTTTGGGAGATAATATAGGTCCTGAACACGATATTCCTGCTCCTGACGTCAACACCAACGCACAGACCATGGCTTGGATATTGGATACTTATATGTCAACCAAACCACCTACGGAAAGATCTAAGAATCAACATGTAGTCACTGGAAAACCAATAGGATCTGGAGGTTCCGAAGGTAGGGATAGGGCTACCGGTTACGGGGTATTCCTCAATATTAAATTTTGGTCAGAACGGAAAAAGGTAAGCCTTAAAAGAAAGAAATTCATCGTTCAAGGTTTTGGAAATGTTGGTTATTGGGCTGCTCATTTCTTGGAAAATGAAGGCGCCCTATTAGTAGGAGTACAGGATGCTTATGGTAGTATTGCCAATAGCGATGGCATTATGGTTGCTGAATTGTTCAACTATTCACAACAAAATAAAGGCAGTATCTTGAATTTCCCTAACGCATCAGCATTTGAAAACAGTGACTTTTTTGGACTCGAATGCGACATTTGTATTCCAGCAGCCTTGGGAAATCAGATTACCACCAACAATGCTGATAGAATAAAAGCTTTTCTAATTGCAGAAGGAGCCAATGGACCAACGGATGTGGAAGGTGAAGAAATCCTATTAAAAAAAGGAATCGGCGTTATTCCGGATATATTATGCAACTCGGGTGGCGTAATAGGTAGTTATTTTGAATGGCTTCAGAATAGAAATGGAGAGATATGGCAGATGGATGAGGTGATGGCCAAGTTGGATAAGAAGATGAAGGAGGTTTTTGACAAGGTATACGATAAGGCTGAAAAGACAAATGGCGATATGCGTACAGCGGCCTTTGTAATTGCAATTGAAAGAATAGAAAAAGCATACGTGCAAAGAGGGATATTTCCATAAATAATTAAAAATAAATGTGTTATGAAGTACGGAAATCTAGTTTTGGAAAAAAAAGAATTTGTTTTATTGAAGCGTTTGGTAAATGTATCAGGGTTTTATACCGATAATACTTATAAAAATTCCATTCAAAAACTGACCGATGAATTAAAATCTGCCATCGTTTACAGTGAAGAGGAAATGCCAGATGATGTTATTCGCTTTAATTCCTTGGTAACAATCGAGGGGAAAAACGGATTTACCAATAAATTTCAGTTGGTGATTCCTTCGGAAGGCGATTTTAAAAATAGTAAGATTTCGATCCTTACCCCTATGGGTGCAGCAGTTATCGGATACGCCAAAGGCGATGATATTGAATGGGAATTCAGGAATGGGTTGCAAACCCTTAAGGTTACGGAAGTTAAGCAGCATCCTAGCGCTATAAATTCCGATATCCTACTCTAGAACTCCACAGTATTTTTATGATGGTGATTCCAATCAGAACCTAATTGTCAAAAAGACACAAAAGTTCCATCATCAATATTCACGAAGGTGAAGTTAGGGAAGGTGATAAATAGCACCTCAACTATCATGAGAAATACCGCACATTGTACCGAAAATGTGTAAGGAAATTCAATACTGTTTAAAAAAGAGGAGTATCTGCCGTATTAATGGCACAAACGTAAAATAAATATAACAGTCTGTTTGTTTTAATAGTAGAATTTTTAACTGTTATCATCTTAGGGGGAGCATTGCTCCCCCTAAGATTTATTACATTTTATCCCACCGGTATTCACCGACCAGATTTTATGCTTCAGGGTCAATAATATTCCTATTGCAGCATGCCATTCTTTCCCATATAAATTAATTTTGAAAAAAAATGATTTTGTAATGTTTTCCAATAGAAGTGGTTGGCAAATAACGATCATAATTTTACATATTAGGCATACTTTTTGTCTAGCAATTACGTATATAAGTTAAAATAATAAACACTAAAAATTATGCATGTAAAAAAGTCTTTCTTTTTGCTATTAATGGCTGTAGGTATGTTGTCTTCCTGTTCCGTCTCCAAATCTGCTAAGCAGGATAGGAACACCATTGATGGTTATTGGATGTTGAACTCTGTTTCCTATACTGGTAGCGAGGGCAAATTTAAATCGGAACTGTTCAATGATGCGACGGCCGCTTGTTTTGAGGGCAGTAATTGGTTCTTTAGGAAGAACAACAGTACTGGAAGTTATGTTTTGGCCAACAGCAGCGACTGTAGTCAACAGGAACGTTTTATCCGATGGTCCGTTGTAAATCGTGAAGGGATGACCGACCAGCTCCAATTTAAATTTATCGATGATAAATACAAGGATATTTCCGGAGGGGTAGGCTATAGGTTAGACATTTCTTCCTTAACAGAAACTCAAATGAGACTTCAGTCAAAAGTAACGGTCGATGGTTCTCCAGTAACCGTAGTTTATGAATTTATAAAAAATGAATAAGATGAAAAAAATAATTGTAAGTAGTTTGTCCGTATTAATGTTAATGGCAACCATTAGTAGTTGTAAAGCAATTAAGAACACCAATCACAAACAAAGAGGTGCTGCTACCGGTGCTGCTGGTGGAGCTGTAATTGGAGGCGTCTTAGGCAATAATGTAGGCAAGGGTAACAATACCGCCTTGGGTGCCATTATAGGTGCAGTCGTTGGAGGCGTAGCCGGTGGATACATTGGTGACAAAATGGACCGTCAAGCAGAACGTATTGAGGAAGAAATTCCAGGTGCAGAAGTTACCCGGGTCGGTGAAGGTATAAACGTAACTTTTAACGAGGATGCTGGGGTATATTTTGATACCAACAAATCGGGAGTTAAAGGTACTTCGGCAACCACCCTAGATAGGTTAGTTGGTATATTAAAGGAATATCCAGATAGTAACATTCTAGTTGAGGGTCATACAGATAGCGCTGGTGCAGCTGATTATAACTTAAACTTGTCTAGACAGCGCGCAGAGTCAGTTACCAATTATTTGGTTACTAAAGGTATTTCTAGAGGTAGACTTACCACCCAATGGTACGGAGAATCTCAGCCAAAAGCAGATAATACAACATCTGCTGGGAAAGCCAAAAATCGAAGGGTAGAGTTGGCAATCATAGCCAATGAGGCTTTAAAAGAAGAAGCACGTAGAAATGCAAACTAGCAATAATTAGATTTGTTATTATGGACCCGATGATTTTCGTCGGGTTTTTTGTTTTTATTCTGTATCTTTTTAGGATGGATAGATTTGACGTTATTATCGTTGGTGGTGGTCTGGCCGGATTAACCGCTGCCCTTCATTTAAAAAAAAAACATTACAACATCGCTGTTTTTGAAAAGATCCAATATCCACATCACAAAGTTTGTGGGGAATATGTTTCCAATGAAATTGTACCATATCTTGATAGTTTGGGTGTATTTCTACCCAAAAACACCCAAATTAGCCAAATCCTTTTAAGCACGGAAAACGGCAAATCCATAAAAGCTAAACTGCCCTTGGGCGGACTAGGCATCAGTAGATATGCCTTGGATTATGCCCTTTATAAACAGGCAATTGCCATGGGGGTTACCATAATTCAAAAAAATGTAAACTCCATTTGTTTTAAAGACGACATTTTTTACATCGAGGATATGGATGGAAAACAGTACAGCTCTAAGTTTGTTGTTGGTGCTTATGGAAAACGGGACGCTCTGGACAAGCAACTGGGTCGCAAGTTTATCCAAAGAAAGTCGCCTTGGCTTGGAGTGAAAGCGCATTATAAACTAGATTCCTTTCCCAATGATCTAGTAGCACTCCACAATTTTAGGGGAGGCTATGGCGGACTATCCAAAACTGAGAATGGGACGGTCAATTTTTGTTATTTGGTTTCTTATGAAAGTTTCAAAAAGGAGAAAAATGTGGAATGTTTTAATCAAAACGTAGTGGCCAAAAACCCATTTCTAAAGACATTTTTGAAATCTTCGGAAATGCTCTTTAATAAACCTCTGACCATAGGACAGATTTCTTTTAGCAATAAGAATGCAGTAGAGCAACATGTACTGATGTGCGGAGACACTGCCGGTCTCATTCATCCATTTTGCGGTAACGGGATGGCAATGGCTGTACATAGTGCTAAAATGGCAGCGGAACTAATTCATCATTATTTTTCGAAGGCAGAATATGATCGGCATCAACTTGAAAAAGAGTATGAACTCCAATGGTATTCCACATTTGGTAAACGTATATGGATCGGGAGTCAATTGCAAACAGTATTATTAAATCCATCATTATCCAATATAGGAATGCAGCTTATTAACTATTCTCCTTATCTTGTTCGTAAGTTGATCAAGACCACCCATGGAAAACCACTCAATAGGGTATGAATTTTATACATCGCTGTACGGAACGGGAAATAATGGACGATCCAAATTTGGAGGTAACATTATTAAAGAAGGTATTTATAGACATCAATAAGGTCAACGCAATGTTAAATGGATTTTCCATCACCATTAAAGCGATTAAAAAATTAATACAGGATACTCCCAAAAGCAGCTATACCATAATGGATCTGGGTTGCGGGGACGGACATATGTTGAGATTGGTAGCAAACCACTTTAAAAAAAGCGGGGTACAGCTTCATTTAGTGGGTTTGGACCTCAGCAGTAAAGCTTTAGGAATAGCAAGAGAAAAATCTGCCAACTACCCAAACATTTCGTATTTGGAACAAAACATATTAACTATGGATGCCAAAGAGACACAATGTGATATTTTGTTATGCTCTCTAACTATGCATCATTTTAAAACGGCGGACATACCTGAATTTCTGAGGCAGATCTTTCCTATTGCGCGCATGGGAATCGTAATTAATGACCTGCAAAGGAGTAGGGTTTCCTACTATCTCTTTAAGATGTATAGTATTTTTTTTATAAAGACCTGCATTGCAAAACACGACGGCCTTGTTTCTATAAAAAGCGCTTTTACAAAGTCGGACCTTAGGGCGTTTTCCCAAGAATTCCCACAACTAAGTCACGATCTTAGTTGGAAATGGGCCTTTAGATATCTTTGGGTAATACGATTAAAATAAGAACAACCAACCTATGAATGAAACCAGGATAGTAGCAGTTACCAAAGAATTACCCCATTATAGTCGGGATACCAAGGATATTTTGCCATTAGTTGAAAGGTGGTTAGAGGGTAAGGACTTACGTTTTAAGCGAAAAATAATCAAAATATTCGAAGGTGCAGCCGTAGACCGGCGGTATAGTATAATGAGCCCGGAAGAGGTGTTTACAGCGACCACTTTTGAAGACAAGAACAAAATATATGTTCGGGAAGTAAAAAGCTTAGGAAGTAAGGTGTTGCAAAAAGCCTTGGAAAAGAGTAATTGGGCGGCCAATAGTATAGATTTTATTATTACGGTAAGTTGTACCGGTATTATGATTCCTTCTTTGGATGCCTACCTTATAAATGCTCTTTCTCTTAGGAAAGATGTGGTTCGGCTACCGGTGACGGAAATGGGTTGCGCTGCCGGAATATCCGGTTTGATCTACGCTCGTAATTTTCTAAAATCAAACCCTGGAAAAAGAGCCGCCATAGTAGCAGTAGAAAGTCCAACCGCTACATTTCAGCTTACTGATTATTCCATGGCAAATATGGTAAGTGCCGCAATTTTTGGGGATGGTGCCGCCTGCGTACTGCTATCTTCCGAGGAAAATGCGGTAGGGCCACGCATCATAGGCGAGGAGATGTACCATTTTACCGATGCCACCCATTTGATGGGATTTGACCTAACCAACTCTGGTTTAAAAATGATATTGGACCCTGCAGTCCCAGAAACCATTGCAGCCCATTTTCCAGATATTATCCATCCTTTCCTAAAAGGACTAGGAAGCAGTATAGAAAGGGTAGACCATTTAATTTTTCATCCGGGAGGTAGAAAAATTGTGGAGACCGTGGAGCAGTTATTTGGTAAAATGGGGAAAAATATTGATGATACCCGAGAAACACTGCGCCTTTACGGAAATATGAGCAGCGCCACGGTCCTTTATGTTTTAGAACGATTTATGGATAAGGATATTCCCGCTGGCAATCAGGGGCTAATGTTGAGTTTTGGGCCTGGGTTTTCGGCACAGCGGATACTTTTGGAATGGTAATGCCCATAGAACCCATTCTCTAATTAGGAGGTTTAAAACATCTTTTTTTTTAGTTTAATGGCTAGAGCAACATATAAATATGTTATAGAAAATGGAATTAAAAAGAATTTTGGCTAGGCTCCCTTATAGCGCCCCATTTTTGTTTGTGGATTCGCTTCTAGCGGTCGATGAAAAAATGGCGGAAGGAACCTATAGGTTTAAGGAAACCGAATTTTTTTATCAAGGCCATTTTACGGACCATCCGGTTACTCCAGGGGTAATACTAACGGAGTGTTGCGCACAGATTGGATTGGTAGCCATGGGCATCTTTTTGTTGGAGAAAGGGGGAGCAAGTTTAGAAAATGTACAAATAGCGATGAGTAGTTCCCAAATGGATTTTTATTTACCGGTATATCCGTTGGAAACGGTGACAGTAAAATCGGACAAAATCTATTTCCGGTTTCAAAAATTAAAATGTGAAGTGAAAATGTATAATTCCCAAGGAAAACTGGTTTGCAAGGGAACCTTGTCCGGAATGCTAAAAATGGAGATAAATGAGTGATAGGGTTGTTGTAACTGGACTAGGTGTTTGTGCCCCCAATGGGGTTGGACTATCCAATTTCACGCATAGCCTACAGCAAGGTGAATGCGGTATTCGTTTTCATCAAGAACTATCTGATCTTGGCTTCGGGTGTCAAGTTGCTGGAAAACCGGAAGTCACGAACCTTCATATGTCCCGTTATTTTACTCCCTTGCAGCGCAAGGGTCTAAATAGCAGCGGTTTGGTATATGGTGTACTGGCAGGGACTGATGCTTGGGCAGATGCCGGATTAAAACCTATGGGTACCGAACATCCGGATTGGGAAAGTGGGATTGTCTTTGGCACGGGTATTTTAGGAGTCGATAAATTTAGGGAGTCCATTTACTTAATAGATAATAAAAATACCCGTAGACTGGGGAGTAATTCCGTTATGCAGACGATGGCAAGTGGGATAAGTGCCTATCTAAGTGGGATATTGGGATTGGGAAACCAAATCACCACAAATTCATCGGCCTGTGCTACGGGAACGGAGGCCATAATTATGGGAATGGAGCGCATCCGGTCCGGAAAGGCAAAACGAATGTTGGTAGGCAGTTGTAATGATAGTGGTCCTTATATCTGGGGTGGTTTTGACGCTATGCGAATACTTCCCAGTCAATACAATAAAAATCCTGAACATGCCAGTAGGCCAATGAGCGCCACCGCAGCGGGTTTTGTGCCTGGGAGCGGGGCAGGAGCTGTAGTGCTGGAATCTATGGACAGTGCTTTGGCTAGAGGCGCCAGTATTTATGCCGAAGTAATGGGCGGGGCCGTAAACAGTGGCGGACAACGAGGCACAGGAAGTATGACCGCACCCAATGGCGAAGCAGTACAACGCTGTATCGTTGACGCCCTTGCCGATGCGGGGATAGCTAAAAAGGAGGTGGATGTGATAAACGGCCATCTTACGGCAACCTCCAAAGACGCGGAAGAAATTAAAAACTGGAGTCGCGCTCTTGAACGATCAGGTAAAGATTTTCCCTATATAAATACCACAAAGAGTTTAACTGGTCATTGTTTGGCTGCTGCGGGAAGTGTGGAGGCAGTGGCGAGCATTTTGCAATTTAGGTGTAAGGAAGTTTTTGGCAACATAAATTGCAAGGACCTCCATCCAGATATATTGGAAATAGTTGATGAAACCAAAATTCCGTTAAAAACTTTTTCCTATTCCCCAAATATTATTGCAAAAGCCAGCTTTGGTTTTGGTGATGTAAATGCCTGTGTTATATTTAAGGCTTATAAAGCAAATTGAAAATGATTAATAAATCACATTTTGACACCTTAAGGGACATCGTTAAATTATACTTACCCGAGGATGTATCTATATCGGATATTACCGAGGAAAGTAATTTCATATCAGAGCTCAACATTAATTCTGCCAATTTGGTGGATATTATTTTGGATGTTGAGGATGCCTATGATATTAAATTGGAAAACGAGGATATGGACCAGATGCAAACAGTAAGGGATGCTTTAAGAATCGTAGCCCAAAAACTAGCGGAAAAACAATAATTAAAGTTTCTCCTCCTCTTTGGCCTCTGGAATTAAAAGAGAAGCAGCTATTCCCCCTCCCAAAGATACGGATATCACTGTAAGTGAAACCCATTCAGCAATTTCTATATGATGGGAGAATAACATCTTTAAACCTACAAATGCCAAGATTACCACTAAACTATAATTGATAAACCTAAATTTCTGTAACATTCTAGAAATAAGGAAATACATAGATCGCAGTCCTAAAATGGCCAAGATATTTGAACTGAAGACAATAAATGGATCTGCAGTAATAGCCAATATAGCTGGAATACTATCCAAAGCAAAAAGGATATCGGTTAATTCAATAATGACCAAGGCAACAAATAAGGGTGTGGCCGCGGTAACTCCCATACGCTTAATAAAAAAATCGTGCCCATTAATTTTGGAGGTAATAGGATAGATTTTTTTTATCTGCTTAAAAATAAAGGACGATTTTGGGTCAAATTCACTATCGTGGGACCGAAGCATTTTAAATGCGGTATATAAAAGGAAAACCCCAAATACATAGATTATCCAATCAAATTTTGTGATTAGGGCCACACCAAAAATAATCATCAGTGCCCGGAAAACAATTGCACCCAATATACCCCAAAACAATACCCGATGCTGGTAGATAGCCGGAATTTTAAAGGCAGAAAATATTACGGCGATTACAAAAACATTGTCTATGCTAAGGGATAGCTCAATTAAGTAACCTGTAATATATTTTAATACGGCATTATTGGGCGTTAAACCTGTAGGGTTTGCTATAATTTCAGCATCGAACAGCCAGTATATTACCCCACTAAAACTAAGTGCCACCGTTATCCATATGGCGGTCCAAATTCCTGCTTCCTTAGATTTTATAACATGATCGTTTTTATGGAACACCCCTAAATCTAGGGCTAAAAAAATAATAATAATTCCAATAAATGAACCCCAAACCAACATAGCTTTTCTTTTTATCAAACACAAATGTAAGTATCATTTTCAAATACAAATTAAAGATTTAGGTATATTATTTTAACCGTTTATAGTTTCCGTAAATTGAAATTTCATATTGGAGAAATCCGTAGACTATAAGGCAACCAACCGTTTTTTAGAAATATGTAACATTTTGATAACGAATGATAAAAATGGCAAATATTTATTATAACTTAGAGGAAGAACGTTCCAAGTAAAATGAAAAAAAGGGTTTACTGCACTCTTTGTGTGCTTTGTATTGTTTCATTTTTCCATGAATGCTACGCTCAGACTAGTGCAAAGGATTCTATAGGGGAGAAACCGCTTATGCCCAAAGCCACATTGTTGGAAATTTATGAACCCAATATGGTGATATCTGAAAGGGAAAGAAATCGATTGAAAAATGAACGGATAACAGAAGAAAAAAGGAGAAGAAGTATTTTGGATACTTTGGATATTGGTGAGGGTAAGAGAAAAAGGTTGATCAGGGACATTTATAAGGACCCATTTTCAGAACGTCTATTGAAAGCGCTTGCTACCGCGAAATTGAAAGCTATAAAGGATTAGATCGAATATGGTCCGAGAACAAATACCAATTGTTGGGTCAATTTAGCTTGGGGTTGAGGATAAATTTATTCTTATCAGTAATAAGGCGGCGAAATTTATGAGGCAAAAAATACCCCGAAAGATCAACTTGTTCTTTCGGGGTATTTAATCAATTTAAATTCGTTTCCCAGTTAGTGGGTTTTCATTTTACCTTTTCGTTTTTCCAATTGCCTTTCCAAGTCTTCGATGGATGCCGCGATCGACATCTCAAACTTAGCGTTGTTAGATTCAGAAAATAAACGCGGTCCAGGGGCGCTTAATCTAATACTACAGATTAATCCCGAATTAGTACTGGAGGTATTTTCCTTTTTAAAGAAAACATCTGCACGAACTATAAAATCATATTTATCTTCTAATTTCTCTAATTTTTTTGTCACCATTTCCTCCAAACGGGCACTGGCTTTTACGTCGTCATATTCAAAATGAATGTTCATATATACCTGGTTTTATAATTAAACTATTCTAATCTACGATACTTCAATTTTCAGAAATTAAGGTAGGCTTTATTTTCATCAAACCAAAGAAAAAAGATTGGTAAATTCTTACATTCCGCCCTTTCTATTGGGAGCTCGCTGTACTGGCCAGGACTTCTGTATTCCTGTTTTTACATCTGTTGGTAATACTATTTTCTCTTTGGAACTGGGAGTAGTATCTTCGCTTGCCATATAGGCCAATACGGCAGTTAATATTACGTTGTTCCTAACATCGTCGAACACAATTTTATCATAGGTATCCACATTGGTATGCCAGGTATAATTCCAATAGGACCAATTTAAGGCGCTCAGATTAAAGGCCGGAGCTCCTGCAGCAACAAAAGAGGCATTGTCCGATCCACCACTAGCTGGGGATCCTGGAAAATTGGTCTCTATATGGTCGGTAATATCTTTGGGTACAGCTGCCAACCATTTGGATAAATAATCGTAGGAATGTAGAAATCCAGCCCCCGACATATTCACTACCCGGCCAGTGCCGTTGTCCTGATTAAAAACCGCTTGGATGTTGTTCACAATTTCTGGATGATCTTGCACAAAGGCCCTAGATCCATTAAGTCCTTGCTCTTCGCTTCCCCAATGCCCTACTAGAATGGTCCGCTTTGGGTTGGGATATAGTTTCTTAAGAATTCTCATCGCTTCCATCATCACTATAGTTCCGGTTCCGTTATCCGTTGCTCCGGTACCACCATCCCAAGAATCGAAATGCGCCGATAGGATTACATATTCCTCTGGTTTTTCGGTTCCTTTAAGGCTTGCTATGGTATTAAATGTAGGGACGGCACCCAATTCCTTGGACTCTGCAACAATTTTTATTTTTGGCTTATTGCCATATTCTACCAGCCTGTATAACATGGTATAATCTTCCAAAGCCAAGTCTACTGTAGGTATTTTTTTTGTTGAAGCACTAAAAATTTTATTAGCCCCAAAACCTTTGGACCAATAGGAGGTTACAATCCCAAGGGCACCTGCCTCTTCCAAAGCTTCGGGTAGTGTTCTTCTATTGTGGCCAATCCGCTTCAAATTCTCAGACCATGTTTCCTCCTGCAGATCGCGCTCATTTTTCATTTTTTCGAAAGAGGCTTCGGTTGCAAATTCCTCCCAGTTATAATCAGGTCTGCCAGTAAGTTCCTTCATATCTATCATAACTAACTTTCCCTTTACATTGGAAAGCCATTGTATAAACTCAGCCGAATCTTGGACCATTGGCAAGACCACTAATTCACCAGTTACTCCTTTCTTTCCTGTACTAGGGCTCCAAGCGAGCTGCATGCCCTTAAGGCTTTGTACTCGTGGATATACCATATCTATGTGGGTTATTCCCCTGTCCCATCCACGCCATTCTCCCCATACCTCATTTTTGGCAGGAATTCCCCATTGTTCGTATTTGGCAACTGCCCAATCTCCAGCTTGCTTCATCTGCGGGGTCCCAACCAGTCTTGGGCCAATCACATCCAATAATTCGTGCGCCAAAGGTTCCAATTGGGAATTTTCGTTGGCTTCCTTCACCATACTTTGAATCAATTGTTCGTTGATCTGGGCGTGTGCAATCTGACCTATAGAAAGGCCGATAAAGATCAGTACTAGTAAAATTCTCTTCATTTTCAATGATTTTAATTGATTTTTGGGTTAATAAATGTAATAATGTCCAGTTAAAAACAACCAGCATCCACAAAAATACGGTTCATAAATAACCAATAGAATCTTTTTATGTCTTTCTTAATAAGGTAATCCTCATAAAGCAGATATTGTTTAAGGAAGGATTTAATGCTCTATTTAGTTTTTATGACCGAATCGATAAACATACGAACTTCTTTAGGAATATTAAACTCATCAAATTCAAAATTATAGTCAATGTCGTTGTCTGTGAGCTTAAGCTTGTAGCTAAAGGCATCCCTCGCCTTTTTGTTTTTATCCAGAATAGGTTTTTGAAGGCTATGTAGTAATTTAGTTTTTTCCTCCTTTTCAAGTGACCGCTCCCCCTTATACGTTCTGGGAATCCCAGCAAAACCCCCTTCAATGTCAATTTCATACTTCATACGAAAAGGTTTTTTATACCAACAGCGGAAAAACTTTCCTCAATAGCGATATCTGCGGTTGAGGATACTTTGTTCTCCTTTATAAGTTCTTTTGTAACTCTTGTAATTACCTCCAACATATCATTGAAATTTGCAGTCCGCCAAAGTTGGGTAAGGGTATGGAACCAGATAAGGGCACAGTCCTCAATACCTATGGCCATACAGCTTAAATAAAATACTTTATTCGGGATTCCAGAGTTGATATGAACACCATAGTTATCTGAAGCTCCAGAATAATATTGATCCATATGATCTGGCTGGCTGTCAAATTCGTTGGCGCTACCAGGAGCTTTCATAGAACGAATGGCCTTTCCGGGAAATTCCTTACCTACAATGGTGTCCCCAATAAGCCAATCGGCCTCCCCAATATCCTGAACCAAATACTTCTGTTTTATGATGGTAGCAAAAACATCAGAAAAATGTTCGTTCAATGCTCCTGACTGACCTTTGTACTCCAAATTCCCCAAGAATTGGGTAATACCATGGGTAAGTTCATGGGCAACAACATCTATGGCTGCGGAAAAGTTTGAAAATTGTCCGCCATCCCCATCTCCGTAAGTTATCTCATCCCCATCCCAAAAGGCATTGTTATACCCAATGCCATAATGTACGTTAGATACTATGGGCATGCCCTTTCCGTCCAAGGAGTTCAATTGAAAGGTATCTATAAAATATTCTCTAACAAAGCCGGAATGATCATAGGCTTGGTTGGTTGCCATATCCTTTACCTTGTCCTGGCCCTCACTTCGGGCAACTTGTACTTTTTGTCTGTATTCGTTTAAACAATCATATACAATCCGTTCACCATTACCTTCCTTGTCATTGCGTTGAAGTAAATTATGAATAGCAATATTCCTGCTTTGCGCTATGCGTTGGGTCTCCAACAGCGTACGCTTACAACTATTACTGCCCTGTTTGGCCAGTTGCTCCAAGATATAGGGAGGAACAATATGACATTGATATTTATGGCACATATCATTCTGTGTTTTAGGATTCTTACTACAATTTAGCTAACTTTTCTCTAATATTTCAATTATTCCAGTCCTTTCCCTTTTTAACCTGAGTTTTGGAGTAATCCTAGGGGTTGAAATTTGGAATATTGACAAAAAAAATACTTCATCCCTACAGATTATTGATCTCAGAAGAATAATGTGGGTAAATTTAGGGTTACCTTTGGCCAAAATTATAAGAATGAGCACTTTTGAGGATTTAAATCTATCAAAACAATTAATTTACGGAATTCAGGATCTAGGCTTTACCCTCCCAACCCCGATTCAGGAAAAATCTTTTTCGGTAATCATGTCTGGGAAGGATATGGTGGGAATAGCACAGACGGGTACCGGAAAGACCCTGGCATATACTTTGCCAGTGTTACAGCAACTAAAATTTTCCAAACAAGTAAGTCCGCGTGTATTAATTTTAGTTCCCACTAGGGAGCTAGTGGTACAGGTGGCAGAAAATATAGAAGCATTCTCAAAATATACAAGTGTTAGGGTATGTGGAATTTACGGTGGGGCAAATATTAACACCCAACGACAAGCAGTTGCACAAGGCTGTGATATTTTGGTAGCCACTCCCGGCAGGTTGTATGATCTTTGTTTAGACCGAACGGTTAAGCTTAAGGATATTAAAAAACTGATTATAGATGAGGTAGACGTGATGTTAGATCTTGGTTTCCGGTTTCAGATTACCAATATTCTGGAATTGATTCCCCCTAAAAGACAACATATTATGTTCTCTGCCACTATGACGGAGGAGGTTGCTAAACTGATAGAGGATTTCTTTATATCGCCCGTAAAGGTATCTATCGCGGTAAGTGGTACTCCATTGTCTAATATTGAACAAACTTGTTATTCGGTAGAAAATTTTTATACCAAGGTAAACTTATTACTCTATATCTTAAAGGATAAGACGCTCTATAGCAAGGTGTTGATTTTTGTTTCCAACAAAAAAAGTGCAGACAGATTGTTTGAAGCTATGAAAACGGTATATGGACCAGAAATTGCCGTTATCCATTCCAATAAGACTCAAAATTATAGATTGCGCTCCATAAACCAGTTTGATGCCGGGAAAAATAGAATTCTTATTTCAACGGATATCATGGCCAGAGGTTTGGATTTGGAAAAAATCACCCATGTCATCAATTTTGACACACCCGCTTATCCTGAAAATTATATTCACCGAATCGGAAGAACGGGAAGGGCAAAACAAAAGGGAAATTCTATTTTGTTATTTACCGAAAAGGAAGAGGAATTTAAGTCAACTATTGAAGCGTTGATGGATTATTCCATCCCACTGATCGATTTCCCTAAGGAAGTTGAAATATCTGAAGAGCTTGCACCCGAAGAACGCCCAAAAAACACCGAGCTCAACAACTTGAATAGAGCTATAAACGCGGATGAAGGAGGGAGTGCTTTCCATGAAAAATCGGAAAAAAATAAAAAGGAAAACCAAGGTGGATCTTACAAACGTATTATAGCCAAAAAATATAAAAAACCAATAACTAGGGGAGATAAGAACTTCTTGAAGAAGAATAATAAAAGAAAATAGTCATTTTTTCTTTTAAGAATCAACCCAATATAACAGTATATTTAAAATGAGCGGCGATAAGGATCCATTACACGGAATAACATTGGCCAATATCCTAGAATATCTGGTAGATGTCTATGGTTGGGAAGAGATGGGAATCAAAATAAATATTCGGTGTTTTAATCACGATCCATCCATCAAATCCAGTCTTGCTTTTTTAAGGCGGACACCGTGGGCAAGGGAAAAAGTTGAGAAACTGTACGTGAAGTCCATTAGGAAACTTAATAAGTAGCAGCACATTTTCACCTGTAGGTAAAAAAATGGGAGGTAACAAAATATCTCCTCATCACTATTTATTATTGATTGAAGTTAAATTGAATATATTTTCATTTTCACACTCCTTTCTCTTCCAGCTTAAATTTTTTATATTTCTGTACAATAAATTGCCGTATTTCACATTTAGATATTAAGGTATTAATATTTAGTACTATATTTAAAAAATTCATATTGAGTAACAGTCAATATTCGATAACATTTTAATCCATGAAAACATATAGTGTAGAAGAAATCTGCCAAATTTTGGGAGGGGAGCTTCAAGGGGAGTATACAAAGCCAATAATAGGAGCCGAGCAATTGGAACGTGCCCAAAGTCAACAGATCACCTTTATTAGCAGTTCAAAGTACGTGCGGTTATGGGATACTTCTAAAGCCAGTGTAGCTATAGTGAACTATAATATTCCTATTTCGCCTGGGGCGGACCGCGCGTTTATAAAGGTGGGAAACCCAGACCTAGCCATGGCAAAATTATTAGAAGCCTTTGAACCCGATGGTCCATATATGGAAGAGGAAATCCATCCTAATGCCACTGTACACCATACTGTAGTAATGGGCAAGGGATGTAAAATTGGGGCAGGATGCTATGTGGGTAAAAATGTAGTATTGGGGGATGGAGTAATTCTATACCCCAATGTTTCCGTTTTTGATGATACAACCATAGGGAACCATACTATAGTTTGGTCAGGAACCGTTATTCGCGAACGAAGTGTTATTGGGGCACATTGTATTTTTCATATCAACGTAAGTATTGGAGCAGATGGTTTTGGTTATAGGCCAAGTGAGGATGGTAGGGGATTGGTAAAAATACCACAGATCGGGAATGTAATCATTGGGAATTATGTAGAGATTGGAGCTAACTCCTGTGTAGACAGAGGAAAATTTAGCTCCACCATATTGGGAGACGGATGTAAAATAGACAATTTAGTGCAAATTGCGCACAATTGTATTTTAGGTAGATCCTGTATTATGGCAGGACATAGTGGACTTGCTGGTTCGGTAACCTTGGGAGATGGAGTAATAATTGGGGGCAGTGCTTCCATAAAAGATCACACCACTATTAATTCAGGTGCAATTGTGGGTGCTGGATCAGGGGTTATGAGCGACGTATTGCCAGGCAAAACCGTTCTGGGTTATCCCGCAACAGATTCTAGGGACATGTTAAAACAATGGGCCACCCTTAGAAAACTGGCCAGAAACTAGGGATTGTAGCTGGTTTTTGGATTTTTTAAGAGGGTCAGGTTATAATTTTTTGGATAATATTCGTTAAACACCCATGAAAGGGTGTAATTTTGCAGTCCTAAATTTAGATAAGGATATTATGTCGGAGACCTTGATTGCAAATGCCATTGTGGACAAAAAAACGGATAAAGAGCTTTACAGTTATCAAAAAGGGGCGATAGATAAAATTTTTGATAAATTTGAAACTGCTCCTGACGATTACCATCTTTTATACCAATTACCGACTGGAGGAGGAAAAACGGTTATTTTTTCTGAAATTGTTAGGCAATATCTAAAACACCATCAAAAGAAGGTGTTAATAATGACACACCGGGTAGAACTATGTAGGCAAACCTCAAATATGCTTGATAGTTTTGGGGTCACCAATAAGATTGTAGATAGTAAGGCTAATCTGGACGACCAAGAACAATATAGTTGTTTTGTCGCCATGGTAGAGACCCTAAACAATAGACTGCAAGACGATAAGTTAGATATCTCAGACGTTGGACTTGTTATTATTGATGAAGCCCACTACAACTCCTTTACCAAGCTGTTTAAATTTTTTGAGAATTCCTTTATTTTAGGAGTAACGGCAACTCCCTTGAGCTCTAACAAGGATTTGCCGATGAAGGACAATTATGACGAATTGATTGTTGGGGAAACCATAGAATCCCTAATAGAAAATGAGTTCTTGGCCAAAGCGGAATTCTTTTCCTATAACATGGGGCTAACCTCCTTGGAAGTTGGTTCTAACGGAGATTATACGGTAAAATCATCCGAAGACCTTTACAACAATAGTCAAATGCTTGGGAAGCTCCTCGAAGCTTATGAAAGGCATTCCAAAGGAAAGAAAACCCTGATCTTCAACAACGGTATCAATACCTCCCTACACGTTTATGAAACTTTTAGAGCGGGCGGGTACCCAATAGCACATTTAGATAATACCGCTACTAAAAAACAGCGGAAGGTGATTTTAAAGTGGTTTAAAATGACTCCCAATGCTATATTGACTTCCGTTAGTATACTAACCACTGGTTTTGATGAACCTACGATAGACACCATTATATTAAACCGCGCTACCAAATCGCTAACCCTGTATTATCAGATGATAGGTCGTGGTTCTAGGATATTAAACAATAAACCCACTTTTTCTGTTATCGACCTAGGTAATAACTATCACCGTTTTGGACCTTGGGGAGCGGATCTGGATTGGCAGACCATCTTTAAATCCCCTAATTTTTACGCCGATAGGATTATTAATGACGAAGATTTAGAGAGTACCTTTAAGTGGGAAATGCCAGAGTTACTGCGGGCAGAATTTTCCAAAACTGAAGATGTATATTTTGATATTAAGGAAACCTATGTAAATTCTGTTAATAGCGGAGAGAGTTCCAAAGTAGTTTTGGAACGATCTATTGAACAACATGCAAGGATTTGCGTAGAAAACAGTGAGGACGTCTATGATGCACTTGCTTTATCTAAATTATTGGGCCCAGATATAGACGATAGAATCCAACGATACGCCAAATGTATAAGCAAGAGTACTTTTAATTTTTTAAAGTGGTTAAATGACGATTACCACAAAAAATTAAATACCTATATACGCCAAAATTTTGATGCTATTTTCGAAGATATACACGGATACCCACCTGAAGATTAGCTAACTGGCTCGTAAAATAAAAATTAGAGGCACTGATTGTCTCCAAAGGAATCAAAACCCTTACCTCTACGGTAGGGGTTTTTATTTACAACCTAAATCCTTTGTTTCCAGTGGATTTTAAGTCGTTTTAATAATGAATTCCAAACCATACTGATTTAATGCCTGCAAATCATTTCCAAGCTTCACTGTTACACCTTGCTTCTGGGTAATAACTTAGGCATATGAGAAATGACGGCCTCATTTTTTTCTATGGGGCATTTCCTGTATCTTTAAAGTACTCCCCCTAAAACATTATCAACAAAATTAAACAGTTGTGATGTTCTATTTTTAATTTACAAATGGAAGGGGATAATAGGTCCTCCCAGTAAAAACTCTGGTACTTATGCTAAATAATTATATTGATTTTCATTGTCATCCTGCCATAAAGCCATTTGGCAAAAGCTTCAATAGAAACCCCAAGGGAGAGAATACTGCAAATAGGAACCGGGTTAGAAGTATTTGGCGATACAATCCTCCGACCTTGGTCGATAAATTGTTGAATTATTTAATAGGGGTCACCAAATTTTCCCAATCCAATTTCTCCAGTTTATCCTATGGTGGGGTAAGTGTAGTTTGCGTATCGCTATATCCTATCGAAAAATACTTCTTCCGCAATAAAATGACCAATGAATTAATCTTGGATATAGCAGCCAATTTTGCCACTGGGGTGGGGAAGAAGCGAGTGGATTACATTCAAGGAATTACAGATTATTTTAAGGATCTGGAAATGGAATTAGCGTATTATAAGGAGCTGGATGGAACTATAATTCAGTTACCGGAAGGAAAATTTAGATACAAAATAGTAAACTCTTATAGCGATATAGAAGCGATAAGACTCGTTGAGGAAGAAGTGGATAGGGACATAAAGACTATCTGTGTTATTATAAGTATTGAAGGGATGCATGTGCTGTTATCCAATGTAGACAAGGTTCCTACAGAAAATGATCTGCTTCAGAATCTAATGAAAATAAAGGCATGGAAAACTCCACCTTTATATGTTGGTTTGGCCCATCATTTCTGGAACCATTTATGCGGACATGCCGAGAGCCTCACTGGAATCATTAAACAAAAAACAGACCAGTCTATAGGAATTAATAAGGGAATTAGCAAACTGGGGAGAACGATTATTACAAATTTGTTGGATACAACTAATGGTAAGCGCATTCTAATCGATATAAAGCATATGAGCCCCGCTTCAAGAAATGAATACTTTGATATGTTGGATACCCTTCCCGAATATAGCAATATCCCAATTATTGTAAGTCACGGTGCCGCCAACGGGCTTATATCATCTGCCAACAGGAGTCAAGGGAGGCCTAGGACTGCAAATAAGCTCAATCCAGCGGATATCAACTTTTTTGATGATGAAATCATTAGAATTGCCAAAAGTAAGGGGATTTTTGGACTGCAATTGGATGAACGGAGGGTTGCTAGCAAAAACACCCTTAAGAATATTAAAAAATCTGTCCATCGGAATAAAATAATGCATTACCGTTCCGAGCTCATCTGGAACCAGGTACAACATATAGTAGAACTCTTGGATTCCGAAGGTATTTTTGCATGGGACTGCATAGTTATTGGGTCGGACTTTGATGGTATTACAAATCCATTGAATAGTTTTTGGACCTCAGAGGAATTGCCTTATTTCGCAGATTTTATGGAACGACATGCATTTAATTATATTCAAAACAATACTTTTAGGATGCCGGAAAACAACATTAATGCTGACGATATTATTGTCAGAATTATGGGGCATAACGGGAACAAGTTTTTAAAAACAAATTTTATATAAGCTCCTAAGAATAGGTTCCATATAAAAGATGAAAACTTCTATCCTTCCCTTTCAGCTCCAATGATATTACAATTAATTGGACATAGGCACTTCTGTTAAAAGCAATTAACTCTTATCAATTGCTGAAAGGTGAATTTCTTCCACATCTCAAAAACCAAATCAGTCTCTTTTTATAAGTGTTAATTTTTAACTACGATATTTATTATAACACCAACAAATACAATTCATTACCTTTAACAACTTAAAGTATATATTGCATTATTTTTCGCCTCAAAATCTCCAAGGAAACCCACGATTAAAACCAATTATTGGCCTTGATCAAGATAAGTAGTGATTCTGTTTTGCTTTATAAGGATCCAAACGACTATGAAATATCTAGGGGGCTGAAATAAAAATTACTCAATCAAAATCATCGCTATACTTCATCAATTTTATAAAAGTAAAAAAGGGTTGGAATCTGTCCGAAAAAATAGGTAACTTAGTACTTCACTAACCAGTCTAAATACCAAACCATGGCTACTTTATTTGTTTTTTTAATTATTGTTGCCCTACTAGCGTTTTTCTTAATTCACGTTTTCAATAACTTCGTTAAACTGAGGAACTTAGTGAAGGATGCTTGGAGCAATATAGACGTTGCCCTGAAGCGCAGGTATGACCTGATTCCCAATTTAGTGGAAACCGTTAAGGGATATGCTACACATGAAAAGTCGGCCTTGGAAGCTGTTATTAATGCTCGAAATGCAGCATTGGCGGTACCGTCTGGAGATATCAACTCCCAAATAAAGGCTGAGCAACAATTACAAAAAAGTTTGGGCGGAATTTTTGCCTTAGGGGAGGCTTATCCCGAACTAAAGGCCAATGTTAATTTTTTAGACCTACAACAGAAATTAAACCATATAGAAGAGAATTTGGAACGTGCCCGTAGATATTATAACGGTACCGTACGGGAAAACAATACCTATGGGGAAAGTATGCCGGGAATTTTAGTTGCCAGTTTATTCAAATACCAGAAATACGATTATTATGAGGTAGAGGAGGAAAGCAGGGCTAACGTAAAAGTAGACTTTAAATAATGGTAAATAAGATTTCTTTTCTTCTTTTAATGCTGTGCCTGTCTATAGGCAATGCCCAAGACTTTACGGTAAACAACTACACGGTAGATATTACCATTCACAAAGAAGGATATTTTGATGTGGTTGAAAATTATGACCTAAACTTTGATGTTCCCAAACACGGCATCTATAGGACCATACAGACCAAGTATGAGTTAGAAGATTCCACTGGAACTACCTCCTCAAGAAAAATAAAAATAGCGAATATTAAGGTCCCAAATCATAAGTTTGATAAACCCTTCGATTTTGTACAAAAATTACAGGACCAAATGGAAATCAAGATAGGGGATAAGGACATTAACGTTATTGGGCCGCAACATTACAAAATTAGTTATCGCGTATACAATGCATTTATCTTTACGGATTCTCAAATCAAGTTCTATTGGAATATTAAGCCAGAAGGGTGGTCCGCCAATTTTCAACAGATAAATTTTACGATACATGTTCCCCAAGATGTTTATTTAAGCAGGGAAAATAGCTTTGTGTATTCAGGTGATACAGGAACCACTGGGCAAAGTAAGACTATACAGACCTATTTTGCTAACGGCGAATTTTCAGGCGCTAGTAAGTCGGACTTTATTTCCTATCCTGGTCAAAGTGTAACCGTTTTGATCAACTTGCCCCTTGGGGCCGTTGCGGAATACAAACCCTTCTGGCCTTTTTGGACCGACTATGGTTTTGTGTTTTTAATAGGTATTTTAATCGCAGCCTTTATATGGGTTTGGTGGATTTTCGGCAAAGACGAACGTGTGATAGCGACCACCACTTATTACCCTCCAGATCATATTGATCCCGCCTTGGCAGGATTCCTTATAAATGATAGGGAAGATAATTCCGATTTAGTATCACTTTTTCCATATTGGGGTGAAAAGGGACTGATTAGATTGGAGGAAATTCCAAAAAAAGGCTTATTTGGATCCAAGGATACTAAAATTATAAAATTAAATCCCTTACCAATGGAGGCCACCGTGTATGAAAGGGAAATATTCTCCGGATTGTTCAATGATAGTACTTCAACAGAAACGGAGGAAGTCTTGGTCAGTAGCCTTAAAAATACCTTCTATACCAATATGGATACGGCAAGGGAATTGCTCAAAGAAAATGCACAACCATATTATGAGGGAGAATCCAAAAAGGTTCAGGGCATTTTATATGTGATTTTAATACTTTTAGCCATAGGGCTTACCGCCATCGGATTGTTTATGTGGGGCCCTATTGGAGCCATTACAATGATTATCAGTTGCGTAGTATTGATTTACGTGAATAAGTTTATGGTAAAGAAAAATGAGAAAGGGAATCGACTTTTTTCTGAATTGAAGGGGTTTAAGCGATTTATAAAAGTTGCTGAAGAACATAAATTAGAAATGTTGCTCAAAGAAGACCCTCATTATTTTGAAAGCACCATGGGGTACGCCTTGGCATTTGGAATGTTCAATAAATGGTCTAAAAAATTTGATGGCCTAGATATCCCCCCACCTACCTGGTATACAGGACATAGTGGGGCAAATGTAAAGAGTTTTTCTAGATCCTTTTCCAGCTCTATGGATAAGGCGAAATCTAATATGGTGAGTTCCCCTTCAAATAGTGGCAGCTCTGGAGGCGGTTCTTCCGGTGGCGGATTTGGTGGTGGGGGTGGTGGCAGTTGGTAGCCACTTGTAAAAACCTCCAATTTTGTAAAGGTTCATTGGTACGACCTTGTCCTTACTTTCGCCTCTCATTTTTTAAAATTGTTACTATTAATGACAAAACCCAAAAACACCCTTTTGCTTGTATTGGCATTTTTCGCCATCTATGTTATCTGGGGTTCCACCTATCTATTAAATAAAATTGCAGTTCAGGAATTGCCACCGTTTATGCTGGCCTCCATTCGATTTACGGTAGCGGGGCTATTGATATTTATATTATGCAAAATGCTGCGAATCCCCCTGAACATAACCAAGAAGCAATTAAAAAACTGTATCCTAGCCGGATTTTTATTTCTGTCATTGGGAAATGGATTTGTGGTATGGGCATTACAGTATGTAGATAGTGGACTTGCGGCTCTTGAAATTGCGGCACAACCACTAGTAATACTTTTATTAATGCGAATTTTGGATGGTAAAAAAATCCAACCTATGTCGATATTGGGAGTTATTATTGGTATCATGGGTATTTTTCTTCTTGTAAGTCAGAACCAAATTATAAGCAACGAGAATACCTTGCTAGGGATGGTAATGATCTTTATGTGTATGCTTAGTTGGGCATATGCCAGTTTATTCGTGGCGAAAGCCGATTTACCTTCCAATTATTTTGTGAATACTGGGTTTCAAATGTTTGCGGCAGGGATAATTCTAATGATTGGGAGCCTTGCTATTGGCGAGGAATGGATCTTACCCACCCAATGGAGCAGCCCTGTGCAATATTCCTTACTATTATTGATCTTGTTTGGAAGTATTGTGGCATTTACATCTTTTAACTACCTTTTAAAAATAGTTTCCCCAGAAAAAGTGGCCACCTCTACTTATGTGAATCCGATCATTGCGCTCCTTTTGGGCTGGTGGTATCTAGAGGAGCAGATCACAACACAATCTGCCATAGCCGCCGTTGTACTACTAACGGGGGTCTATTTTATAAACACCAAAAAGAAACTAGTGCTATTTAGTAGGTTTTCCTCTAAAAACCACTAAAAAGTGGGGGTAACCATCAGGGAATATCTAGTGGTCCTAGTGAGGTTAGGTAATATGCTGAACCTTAATTAAATACATAAAACCTATCTAATCCCGAATTTCGCACCATAGGGCAGTGAAAATAATTGAGTTATTTAGCGTTAATTTCAAAAACCTCGTAACAATTCTCTTAAAAAGTTGCTGGTTTCTAAATTCTCGGAAGTTTTATTGTTACTTTTTGCCCAAGGAATTTTAGAACCTATAAGTTTGTACTTTATTAATTGAATTATAATTATATATTTTGGTTTATGGATAAAGTAAAAGAAAACGATACAGTAAAAGTACATTACACAGGAAAGTTGAGCAACGGTACCATATTTGACAGTTCTTTAGAAAGGGAACCTATCAGTGTTACCTTAGGTCAGGGAAGTCTTATTCCAGGTTTTGAAAACGGCTTGATCGATATGCAACCCGAGGAAAAGAAAACTGTAACAATCCCAAAAGAAGAAGCTTATGGGGAGATACAGAAAGAAATGTTCCATTCCGTTAAGAAAGAAGAATTACCAGAAGATATGAAGCCAGAGGTTGGTATGGGCTTAGTTGCCACCAGTCCTGACGGGGTTGAAAACGAATTAAGGGTTGCCGAGGTTCATGAAGACCATATTATCTTAGATGCTAATCATCCATTAGCTGGTCAAGATCTTACATTTGAACTAGAGCTTGTTAGTATAGGGGAGTAGATCCTATATTTTTTGGATAGTGTATATAAAAAAAGTAGGCTACTATTTTAAGTAGCCTACTTTTTTGCGTAATAAGCTCAAGCTAAATTATTTAAGGGTAAAGCTCAACCTAGCAAAAAGAAATCTTCCGGCAATACCAAATTGTTGTGCCCTTCGAGACCAATCAAATCGGCCATCGCTACGGTTGCCGTATTGCTCTTCAGCTCTATCTGGATAGATATCGAACAAGTTATTAGCCCCTAGGGTAAATGTAAGCGACTCTGTTGCCTTATATCCAAGCGAAAGGTCTGTGACGACCTTGCTACCAAAAATTTGCTGATTGGCTGCGGTAGTGGTAGCTTCGGTTACTTCCCCAAAATATACATTTCTTAGGAAAACGATGAATTTATCGGAAGTTAGACTATTGGAAAGGTTAATTTTAGTCCTAGGAACCGCTTCCTCCAAATAGACCCTACTATCTTCAGGAAAGTAAGTGCCTACCAATCCCGCATCACTCAGGATTTTGGATGCATTAATATTTCCTACCTGCTTGGTTTTGGAGAAAGTTCCTGCCAGATCAGATTTTAATTTCCAATTAGCCCCCAAGTCAATATCATGGGTCACCACTACATCCAATCCCTTGGATTCGGTATCAATAGCGTTTGCAAAGAAAGAAGCTGCCGTTGCATTGGCCTGTCGCAACAGGTTGAACAATTCCAATTGTGCACCGGAATAGACTGCTGGAATTCCACCAGTACCCGTACCGGCATCAGCAGTAGGGGCAAATTGACCAGTATATACCACTCGGTCATCAATAGCCACAAAATATCCATCTACGGTTAACGTAATTCTGGCATCTGGAAATTTGGCGGTAAGCCCCAAGCTAATACTTTGGGAAGTCTCTTCCTTAAGTTGAGGGATTCCCAAAAGTTTGGCGGCCCTACTATCGTTGGCAAACGTTCCTACTTCTTGGGGATTACCTTCATTGTCAAATATAGTGGAGGTAGAATTAAAATTGATCTGGTGCAGGGAAGGTGCTCTAAAACCAGTATTTAACGCCCCCCGAATATTCAAGTTATCGGTAGCCTTAAATCTCCCCGCCAACTTAAAATTGATGGTAGAGCCAAAATCGCTATAATTCTCATATCGCGTAGCAAAACTTGCCAAGAAAGCTTCTGAGAAATCAGCTTCCACGTCAAAATAGCCAGCGACACTACTACGTCCCCTAGACAATTCATTGGCGGGAGAAAATCCAGGAAAAACCTGAGATCCACCAGGTCTGGCACTGCCAAAGAAATCTTGTGAAGGCTGTTGGGAAGCCAAGGTTATTCGTTGTCCGGCAGCGGTATACTGTGCATAAGATGCTTCTTCGCCCGCTATAATGTCGTAGTTTTCTAACCTATACTCCGCACCAAATGCGATGTTTAGCCCGGACATAACATCATCAAAAAATTGAGTAATATCCAGATTGGAAGTATTCTGCAAAAAAGAAAAGCCACCAGCATCAAATAAAGTAGGCGAAGCATTTTGCATGGAGGCATTAAAGGTGTTCCCGATGGTATACAGAAAGGAGTTTTTACCGTAAGTATTACTTATATCTACACTCCAATCTCCTATCATCCCTTTAATTCCCATTGAGAAGGATTGATCTTTTAAATGGGAGTTAATTTCTGGCAAAAATCCGTTGCTATAGGCAGGGGTAAAAGTTCTGCTCTGATTGGGCAACCTATAAAATCCACCAGAATTTCCTGTTCTGGAACTTATCCCAGCAAAGGAATACAGCTCGGTTCCCAGATTGTCTAAGGGCAGCGAGAAGTTTGCAAATAATCTACCACCTCTGAGCGAGGATTGTCCAACACGCATATTAAAATCACTTCTTTGTAATCCCCTAGCCGAAAGTTCTGCCGCGGTGGCATCTGCACTCAGAATGGTTCTAAGTTGAGTTTTTGTTGTTGCACCGTTTCGATTAATACCTGCCTGATCGGCATACAGGATTACATCGTTCACATCATCGTCCAATAACTTAAAAACATCATAACCATCTGCACTGGCCACGCGTTCCACTGTATTGTACAAATTAAAAATTTCGCCCTCCCATTCGTTCATTCTACTGTATTCTTTCCGCACGTCAAAATCTCCGGAGAGGTTTATATACCCACCATTATCACCTAGTGGAACACCATAACTGGCCGCTACATTGGTAGTTTCCCCATCTACACCACCTGTTTGATCATTGGCGTTTTTGGAGAAATGAGCGCCTGTGGTAACTGTTGTTGTTAATTCATTAACATTTTTGTTAAGTATAATGTTGATTACCCCGGCTATTGCATCGGAACCATATTGGGCTGCTGCACCATCTCGCATCACTTCTATACGCTGTATAGCGGCAGCAGGAATCGCATTTAAGTCGGTCCCTACACTACCACGACCAAAGGTGCCGTTTACATTGATTAGGGAAGATGTATGCCTTCTTTTACCATTGATAAGCACTAAAACCTGGTCAGGACCCAAGCCCCTAAGGGAGGCGGGATCTATATGATCTGTACCATCGGCAATGGTTTGGGTATTTGAGGTAAAAGAGGGGGCTACATAATTCAAAATCTGATTTAGGTTGACTTGTGGTGCCACGTTGTTCAATTCCTTCATGTCTATGACGTCTACCGGGACAGTACTTTCCGTGGCGGTTCTGTTGGGATTTCTAGACCCTACAATTACAACTTCCGATAATGCTAGTCCGGAGGTGAGGCTAATATTCATTACCACTTGGTCTACCGTAACCTGCCGCGTTTCATAACCAATGTAGGATATCCTAAGTACGTCCCCAATATTGGCCTCTAGGGTGAAATTGCCATCAAAATCTGAGGTGGCACCAGTCGTGGTGCCAACAATTAAGATGGATGCACCGGGCAATGGGCCTCCATCTTCATCCGTTACTGTTCCTGTAATCTGGGCATTGGTAAGACCAATTGCTCCAATTAATAATGCTAAAACCATAAAATACTGCTTTCTCATCTTTGGTTTATTTTAGTTATTATGCATAGAAGTTAAGAATTTTTCTATTACCATATACAAAATTCACCAAAACATAATCCTAAGCCTATCGTCTAAATCATTAAAAAAATTTAGTTCTAAAAGATTGAAAATGAATGTTTTCAAGAAAACAAAGTTGATTGGATTCTGGTATTACTATGTTAATTAAACGAAAACCATCCTCTTAGGGACAAAAATATATAGACTAAACCTGTTTTTTCACAGGTCAAATAAAAAATACATTTATACTACTTCTTTAATTGGAATACATAGCTTATCTTTGCTACGGTAACATGAGCCGCGTATGGTCTAAAAAGCCTACTAAATATTAGGGTATCCTATAAAAAGCTCACCCTTATTTCAACACAATATTAGTATCTCAAGGACTTCCCTCATGGAATATTCAAAATAATAATTAAAACAACGAATGGCAAAATCGCAACAAACGTATAATAAAAGCGAAAAGGAAAAAAAGCGTTTAAAAAAGAGAGAGGAAAAAAATAAGAAGAAAATAGCCCGTAAAGCTGAATCCAAGGAAAACGGACCGGGTATACAATTTGCTTATGTGGACCACGATGGCAATTTAACAGATACTCCACCAGATCCATCATTGAAAGTAGAAATTGATGCTTCTACTATAGAAATAGGAATTCCTAAAAAAGATGATAGCGATGTAGAGGAATTTGATCCTGTTAGAAACGGAAAGGTCTCCTTTTTCGACAATTCTAAGGGTTTTGGTTTTATTATCGATACCGAAAATAATGAAAAGTACTTTACTCACGTAAGCGGATTGATCGATGAGATAGAGGAAAACGACAAGGTATCCTTTGAACTTGAAAAGGGTATGAAAGGGATGAATGCTGTCCGGGTCAAGAAAATTTAACTTATATAGTTTCCTTTCCATAAAATAAATATTCGGAATAACATAGGAACCAATCTTGCGTTCAGAATGTTATTCCGATAATTACTCGTGGGGTCAACCCAAAATATTTTCCTAACCTCCAATTTGCTTTTATGCATTCCGCATTTTAAAGCTAGTAATTTGTCATTTTCCAAATTCAACCAAAATACCGCCAAACCTTCCACTTAACAAGGAACGGCTCAGTGGCTGTACTTCTAAAAATTAATTTTTAACCATTTTATAGTATAAGCATCTTAAAAATCTTTTATCTTTTGTCCCTTTATTAGTAAAAGTAATTTTTTAAACTAATTAATTTGGATGTTATGACTAAAGTATTGAGATCAAGTATACTTTTTGTATGCCTTTTATGGTTTTCCCTTGGGAATTCGCAAAACTTGGAAACCGCTTTACCAGAAGAGGTAGGTATGTCTTCAGCAAGATTAGACCGACTCTCATCGGTGCTGCGACAGTACGTGGAAAATGGGGAAATGGCAGGAAATGTTACCCTGATAGCCAGAAAAGGAAAGATTGTATATCACTCAGCTTTTGGGTCAAGCGACATAGAATCCAATAAGGAAATGGATACCGATGCCATCTTTAGGATCGCCTCCCAATCCAAGGCTATAATAAGTGTGGCCGTCATGATCCTTCAAGAGGAAGGTAAACTGTTGATTGCTGAACCAATTGGTAAATATTTACCGGAATGGAAGGGGACTACGGTCGCAAATAAAAATGAAAATGGCGGTTATGATGTGGTTCCCGCCCAAAGGGCAATTACCATAAGAGATTTATTGACACATACCGCAGGAATTGGTTATGGGAATGGCCTAGCCAAGGACGAATGGAAAGCAGCTGGTATTCAGAATTGGTATTTTGCGGATAGGAATGAGCCTATTGCAGAAACCATTGCACGTATGGCCAAATTGCCCATGGACGCGCAACCTGGCGAACGATTTGTTTATGGGTACAATACCGATATTCTGGGCGTGGTGGTTGAAAAAGTTTCTGGAAAGCCACTGGACCTATTTATTAAGGAGAGAATATTAGACCCATTGGGAATGGTGGATACTTATTTTTATTTACCTAAAAATAAAATTGATCGATTGACAACTTCCTATATGGCACACAAAGGAAAATCCTTGGAAAGGGCTCCAGAACCAGGATTGGGTATTGGTCAAGGACACTATGTTAAAGGACCACGAAAAAGCTTTTCAGGAGGCGCAGGACTACTCTCTACTTCTATGGATTATGCCAGATTTTTGCAAATGATGCTGAACGGAGGAGCACTTAATGGGCATAGGATCCTATCCCCAAAAACAGTAGAACTCATGATTTCCGATCATGTCGTGTCAAGGGAAATTCCTTACACTGGACGAGATGGTTCCGGATTTGGCCTGGGCTTTTCTATAACAAAAGATTTAGGGCAACGTGGGGAACCTGGTTCTGTGGGAACTTTTGAATGGGGCGGTGCCTATGGCTCCACGTATTGGGTAGACCCTGTAGAAGAATTGATCTTAGTCTATTTTAAACAACTTATCCCGACCAATGGTGTGGATGATCGTGGCAAATTACGAAGTTTAATATACCAAGCAATTATTGAATAACTCCATCTGATGTTAAGATTATCTAAATTTTTGAAAGATTTAAGACACTATATTCTTTTAGAAAATCAATATCACATAATTTTGAATTTAAATACAATTATTGAAAATTAAGAGACTTTAAATTTATGAGTAGAGTAAAGGCAGATGACACTGTAAAAGTTCATTATACAGGGAAATTAAAAAATGGAATAGTGTTCGACAGCTCTTTGGAAAGAGATCCACTAGAAATTACTTTAGGCAAGGGTATGCTGATTCCAGGGTTTGAGAAAGGTTTGTTGAATATGGAGGTTTTGGAAAAGAAAACTATTTATGTGCCAAAGGAAGAGGCTTATGGGGATATCATAAACGAATTATTCCATGAGATCGACCTCAATCAACTACCACCAGATATTCAACCTGAAATTGGAATGTCACTAATCGCAGAAAGTGATGATGGCACCAAAAATCAATTGCGAATTACAGACGTTAAGGAGAATACCGTGGTATTGGATGCTAATCATATTTTAGCGGGACAAGACCTCACGTTCGATTTAGAGCTTATAGATATTATATAAAGAGGTAGTAAAACCAATTTATTAGTCAATTACCTCAGGACAAGCCCATAAGGCTTCAGACAAAACTACCGATAACATTTCGACGTCGGCCTGAACGAAACAGACAGGTAAGCGTCGGAGTATTCAAAGCTCACTTAGTGGGTAAAAAAGACCGTCAAACTAAATTGACGGTCTTTTTTATTCTGACTCAATTAAATTTCAAATCATAGACCGCAAAAATATTGATATATTTCGTCACTTTTAATTGCAATCTGTCGCCTTAAGAAAATCCTAATTCTTTTATAATAGTCAATTATCTCACACCCTTTAAAATTTCGAGGACCAAGGTTTTGGTAAGCGGTTTTCCATTGGCTTTGATCTTAATTTCCTCAAAAGAAAATTTAAAATCGCATCCCTTGTTAAAATCGCTACAACCATAGGCAGATTTACCTTTAAGAATTTTACCTGTTTTGCATTTAGGACAACTTGGAGTATCGGTAATTGGTGCTGCTATTTTTTTTGGTTCCAGGAAAAGCTTAAACTGTTCATCAAACCGCACCAAACCTTCAATTTCTTCACTTCCATTTGGTTTAAACCCCTTAAGATTTACCGTACATCCTTTTTTTAACAATCTAAGGAACTGATTTTCAGATATGGTCTTTTCATGAAAATCAAATGGGAGTATAAAGTCACAACCTTCCTTATAAGCACTACATCCATAGGCAGATTTACCTTTTAGTAACTTGGCTTTTTTGCATTTAGGACAAGTTTCATTTTGCATACCCGTTTTCTTGGGGTCAGATTTTTTACTTTCTAACTTTTGAATGGCAGCAGTATGGGAGATATTAGCGCGTTTGGTCTCACTTCGCACTTCGTATACCAATTGATCTACCATCCGCTTCATATTATTTATGAAGGTTGTAGCACTAAACGTACCTTTCTCTATATCTTTTAATTGTTTTTCCCATAATCCGGTGAGTTCGGCCGACTTCAATAATTCGTTTTGAATAGTATCAATTAATTGAATTCCTGTGGGAGTGGGCAGCACTTGCTTTTTGTTCCGTTTTATGTACTTACGCCTAAAAAGGGTCTCTATAATATTTGCGCGTGTAGAAGGTCTTCCAATACCGTTTTCCTTCATCAGTTCGCGCATTTCATCATCATCTACCTGTTTTCCAGCAGTTTCCATGGCCCGCAAGAGCGTAGCTTCCGTAAACTGTTTGGGCGGTTTGGTCTGTTTTTCCATAAATGAGGGTTCATGCGGACCTTTTTCCCCTTTTACAAAGCTCGGTAAGATTCCAATTTCCTTCTTTTCCTTAGAATCTGGGACCTCAAATACGATCCGCCATCCCTTTTTTAGGATTTCCCTTCCGGTGGTCTTAAAATTGATGGTGGTTACCTTCCCGATTACTGTGGTATTGGAAACCTCGCAATCCTCATAAAAAACCGCGATAAAACGTCTTACTATACTATCGTAAACCTGCTTTTGGGCAGGATTTAAGTTAATTTCGATGCCGGTAGGTATAATGGCATGGTGATCCGTAACTTTTTTATCGTTGAACACCTTGGGAGATTTCTTAATTTTCTTGTCCAGTAGGGGAGTACACAGATTAGTATACTGGGTTAGGTTACGCAATATCCCACCAATTTTAGGATAGACATCATTGGGTAGAAAAGTAGTGTCTACTCTAGGGTAGGTCACCGTTTTTTGCTCGTACAATTTTTGTACGATTTTTAAGGTTTCATCGGCCGAAAATCCAAATTTGGTATTACAATATACTTGTAAACCCGTAAGATCGAATAATTTGGGGGCATATTCCTTACCCTTTTTTTTGGTGGTGGAGACAATCTCAAATTCGTGCTCCTTCACAATCGCTGCCACTGCCTCGCCCTCTTCCATTTTCAGAAAACGGCCTTCTTCATAACTAAATACCGTTTCCCTATACAAGGTTTGTAATTCCCAATATGGTTGAGGCTTAAAATCCTCTATTTCTTTATATCTGTTTACCACCATGGCTAGGGTAGGAGTCTGTACCCGACCTACAGATAACATTTGTTTATACCCCCCGTGTTTTACGGTATAAAGTCGAGTCGCATTCATTCCCAATAACCAATCTCCAATAGCACGGGAAAATCCGGCATAATAGAGATTGTCATAATCCTCTGACGGTTTAAGTTTGGTAAAACCCTCTTTTATAGCTTCGGTAGTTAGGGAGGATATCCACAATCGCTTTACTTCCCCAGTATAATTAGCCTGATGCATTACCCAACGTTGGATTAATTCCCCTTCTTGTCCAGCATCTCCACAATTGATTACAAGTTTTGCCTTATCAAATAATCCCTTTACAATGTTGAACTGTTTTTGTATGCCTGCATTGTCTACAACCTTGGTCTTAAATTTTTCGGGGAGCATCGGTAAATTATTCAAATCCCAACTTTTCCAATACGGTTTATAATCATTGGGTTCAAATAAGGTACATAAATGACCAAAGGTAAAGGTTACCACATAGCCATTCCCTTCAAAATAACCATCATGCTTGGTGTTAGCACCTAAGACTTGCGCTATTTCTTTTGCTACACTGGGTTTTTCCGCTATACAGACCTTCACTTTTAATTGAATTTTTAAAGACATGCAAAGTACTCAATTTTACGCGAACCTAGTGTACTTCATTAGGTAACAAATACAATTAAAATTGAGGTTTTTATAGAAGACTTAAACTAAAGTTCCATTGCAGAAGAAAGGAAATCAACAGTGCAGTTCTATTTTAATCGGAACCTAATATAGGCAAGAAACTACTTTTATTTAATAAAATTTTTCATTTATATAAGTACCCTCTAGAATAAGTTATAGATTTTACTTCCTTCAAATCAAAGTTTATATTTACCTTATATCTTCTAGATGAATATTAAGCGTATTTTAAATTGTACCTATGAGGAGTTTATTGTTTGGTTTTTTACTTATTGCCGCAATGGGGTTGTGTAAGGCTCAAGAATCCATTGATCTTTTTAATGGTGTGGATCTTACTGGCTGGCATATAGATGTGCCAGAAATGGATCGCGATCCAAAGGCCATAATTCCATTTATAGTTCGCGACAAGCAATTGGTTAGCCTAGGAATACCACAAGGCCACCTAGTTACAGATGCCAACTATTCCAATTTTAGACTGGAGGTTGACTATAGATTTCCTGGTAAGCCAGGAAATTGTGGAGTATTGGTATTTGCCTCAACACCAAGATCGCTTTATGATATGTTCCCTAAATCTATTGAAATACAAATGATGCATGAAAATGCAGGTGACTTTTGGTGTATTGTTGAAGATATTACAACAGACAATATGGAGGAGAGAAGAGGCCCAAAAGAGAAATGGGGTGTTATAGAAGGGAAATTAAGGAGGATCAAAAACCTAACTGATGGATCGGAAAATGCGTTAGGGGAATGGAATTATATGACTATTGAATGTCTTAATAATGAAATTAAGGTCTGGTTGAATGGAGATTTGGTAAATCACGGCTATAATGCAACGGCCAATAGGGGTCAGATAGCGGTACAGGCGGAGGGAGCAGAAGTAGAGTTCAGAAAAATAGTGCTCACACCTATTAGCGAATTGAGCGAAAAGGGATCAGAGTAAATACTATAAATGTACTACATATAAAAAGGGACCGGTCTAAAATTAAATCGGTCCCTTTGTGTTTAAACTTGGCGTTTTCAATTGCCGTAGGAATAGTATGCTCTATTAACGATTAAAGTTTCTGTACTGTGCCCATTGTACTCTTTTACAGCCCCTAAACGTGGAAAAATAGTTGAAGGTTTTGGACTCTGTTGCTGTTTGTGTGTTGGATGCTCTCATGATGATTAAATTTTTATAAGATTAGTAATTCTTTTAGTTTCATTTCTCTGGTCGTACCATCTGTCTGTGGTCCAACCAAATTCACTTTTGAAATATATTTTAGGACGTTTTAGATGTTGATGTAATGCTTGCATGATGTTTGTTTTTTGATGGTTTACACTAAGAAGACGAAGGGAGTTTAATTTTGTTACAGTACTATGTATAAAAAGGTACTGTTTTATAGATAATTTAACATTTTCGATTTATGAAACAGGTCAATATAAAACGTAATATCTTGATTAATAATTATTTATGAAAATTATTTAATTTTATATTAAAACTAATGGTTCTCTAACAAAGGTTGGAGCACTGTTAAGAACCTCTAAAATGGGTGGCGAAATAATTGAATTGGGCGCTATTTTCTTTTAGGTCTACCAACTTTTTAGATTGAAAACAATATCGTATCTTAAAGGAATGAAATAGCCCCTTTTCTAAATTTGAATTAGATGCGCATATCTTATATCTTACTATTGGGATTTGCTTTTTTCATTAAAACTGTTGCGATGGCACAAGAAAACAGGGCGATAGAAAGAGGAAATATGGTACATACACAACTTCTTGCCAGAGGAATAAAGGACCCCTCCACAATAGAGGCCATGCAACAAGTCCCAAGGCATAAATTTGTCCCGAAAAAAAACATGCGACAGGCGTATAACGATAGTGCCTTGCCCATAGGAAATGGACAGACCATATCCCAACCCTATATCGTAGCCTTTATGACCGAAACCTTAAACTTAAGTCCAGCCGATAATGTTTTGGAGATTGGTACGGGATCTGGATATCAAGCTGCCGTTCTGGCCAAAATTGTGGATTCAGTTTATACCATTGAAATAATTAAGGAATTGGCTTATTCTGCAAAAAATAGATTGGATACTTTGGGGTATGACAATGTAACCGTTAAGTGGGGAGACGGGTATCACGGGTGGCCAGAGAAGGCCCCATTTGATGCTATAATGGTTACTGCTGGTGCAGAAGAAGTTCCGGAACCCCTGATTCGTCAATTAAAAAATGGCGGTAGAATGGTTATTCCAGTAGATGACAGCCATGGAGGAACTTATTTGATTAAGTTTACCAAAACTGACGGAAAACTTAAGAAAGATATTTTGGAACCCGTCCGGTTTGTTCCCTTTACTAGAGATAAGCGGAGCCATTAGATTCTTTGATCTATAGTGTATGTTTTTAAGGTATAAGTTATGATCGTTACCCTAAAAACGCAATGCCAAACCTCTACGCAATCACTAGTTATTCTAACTAATTAACTTCCTTATTAGGTGTAGCTTTAAGTTTCTGCTTTACACTAGATAACATAAAATCAGGGACTAGTACTCATCAGTAAATCAATTGATTATGTAACAAATCAGTTTGATTCTCGTCCTAATATATATGAAAGCAGTCATCACCACCAAGTATGGACCACCTGAAGTCCTTAAAATTCACAAAGTTAATAAACCTGCTCCCAAAGATCATGAGATCCTCTTAAGGGTATACGCTACTGCGGTTACCTCAGGGGATGCTCGGATTAGGGGTATGAACATTCCTTTTGGCTTTGAATTTATCAGTCGACTAATGTTCGGATTTAACAAACCTAGAAATCCAATTTTAGGGGGAATCTTCGCTGGGGAAATAGAAGCTATAGGCGCTAAGGTAAAAATGTTTAACAAAGGAGATATGGTTTTTGGGGCAACTGAATCATTTGGATGCTATGCAGATTATGTTGTGGTTCCAGAAAGGGGAGCTATCGTAAAAAAACCCGCCAATATTAGTTTTGACGAGGCGGCAGCCATACCCTTTGGCGCTTTGACCTCCCTAAAATTCTTACGCGATTTTGGAAAAATTAAGGCAGATCAGAAAGTTCTTGTAAATGGGGCATCTGGGGATTTGGGAACATTTGCCATACAGCTGGCAAAATATTACGGGGCCAAGGTAACTGGAATATGTAGCACTAAAAATAGAGATCTAGTAACCTCTTTGGGGGCTGATGACGTAATTGATTATACTAAGTCCAATTTCACCAAAAGCAACACTCAATACGATCTAATCTTCGATACTTTGGGGAATCTTTCCTTTTCATCTTGTAGGTCGAGTCTAACCCCTAAAGGCACATTTTTGACCGCAGTAGCAAAACTGCATTATTTTTTTATTATGCCTTTGACTGCCTTAAAAGGCAATAAAAAATTGAAAACGGGAGTGGCCTTATTTAATAAACAAGACCTACAATTTATAGTGGATTTATTAGAACAAGGGAAAATTATACCCGTAATTGACAGAAAATATAGGGTGACCGAAATTACGGCTGCACATAGATACGTAGATGAAGGACATAAGGTTGGCAGTGTGGTTATTACCCTAAAACATGATTATAAGCTCTCTATGGAATAGGGTTAATTTAGATTGTTATAAGAAAATTTCCTTTAGTGGAACCACAGCACCTGGTGCCAAATTCCCCAGGTTCACGTTTCCAATCCTTACCCTGATCAATCTCAGGGTCGGGAAACCCACTGCTGCAGTCATTTTGCGTACTTGTCTAAATTTCCCCTCCGTAATCGTAATACTTATCCATGAAGTTGGCCTATGTCTCCCGATTCTAAGTTTGGGATTTGGTTCAAAAAGGGTAGGGGACACCTTCAGATATTGGGGTTTTGATGGTTTGGTGATATATTTTTTTCCATGAAATCCAATTTCAACTCCATTTTTTAAGTTTTCCATTGCGTCTTGCGTAATCTCCCCGTCCAATTGCACATAATATTCCTTTTCTATTCCCATCCGATTAATATTGTCGCTGAGCTTGCCATCGGTAGTTAGCAATAATAGCCCCTCGGATTTTTCGTCCAACCTCCCCACTGGCATTATATCTTCCGGAAAGGAATGTAATTCTCCCAAAAACCTCTTGTTCCTTGCTTCCTTGGCATCGTTGGAAATCAATTGGCTCAAGATTCCAAAAGGCTTGTAAATTTTATAATGAAAATGAGGGGTAAGAGCCATGGAAAATATATAATGTGTGGTTTACAATGATGGAATTCTGTTTGATGACAAATTTAAAATAAAGATGACGTTATTAAAGATGATTAGGAATATTAGTTTGAACGTCAATTTCATACTAGCCTACCATGGTAGGAGATAAATTATGATTTTTGCTACAGAAGGAAGAATAAGCAATTATAGGACTATTCACCTTTAGTTGTGGTGGAAGGATAGATATATTAGTTTTGCTTTAAGATTTTAAGCAGGTATTATGAATTTGGATTTTCCTATTAAATAGGTCTACAGGGCTTTAGATCTATTCCTTTTGAAAAAAGCATAGTTTAATCTGTCTCGTTATTTTAGAGGGACAGGTTTTTTTTAGTGCATTAATTGCTAACCCGATTAATGTTCATTTCTCTTTCTCTAGAGTAGCTACATTGTAGAAAAATAAATATTTGTGCTTAATTTTGAAGTGCTAAAACCTTTGTCCAAAACTTCTTTAACTTAGCCGTTTTGTTATAAGAAATCGTAACATAAACACTTTGGAGTAATAATGAGGACGGACTAGAATTCCTCCAATACACTCTAACTACATGCCTTACGAAACCTAGAATCCCTACGATAAACCTTCTAGATAGATTTACCAGAAGAAGTGAATAGGTTGTTAAATGGTATTTGTGATAATGTAATCATTAAATGCACAACCATTGCAAGAACATAAGTGGTATTTTTGAAAGTAATTAAATAAATCAATGGAAATCACACAATCTCAAACAAATAAAAGTAGCCACAATAACGACCACCAACACGGAGGGATTCTTGGGGAAAAAACAGAATTATACTTTGCTATAATAAGTGGAGTATTCTTTTTTTTAGGTTTAATTTTATCAAAACTGACCCCCTTGGCCGAGTGGACTTCCCTAGCCAGTTATATACTAGCCTATTTTTTTGGAGGCTATTTCACCTTGTTAGAAGCGATAGAAAAAACAAGGAAAGGAGAGTTTGAAATCGATTTTCTAATGATTGCCGCCGCTATAGGGGCGGCCTATATAGATAGTTGGGCAGAGGGAGCATTATTGTTATTCTTGTTCAGCTTGGGGCATGCCCTGGAACACCACGCACTGAACAAGGCTACCAAATCCATTGAAGCGCTGGGAGAACTCTCCCCAAAGACTGCATTGGTACGAAAAGGATCCGCTACCGTTGAAGTTGCTGTAGAAGATTTACAGCTAGATGACATTATTGTAGTAAAACCTAATAGTAAAATATCGGCAGATGGAGTAATTGTAAAGGGAAGTAGCAGTATAGACCAATCCTCAATAACCGGAGAAAGCATGCCGATAGACAAAACGGCTATTGCCCCAGATGCAAAATTGCCAAAATTTAATGAGATAGATTCGTCCAATGTGGTCTTTACAGGAACTCTAAATGGCGATAACCTTATTGAGATACGGGTATTAAAACTAAATAAAGATGCTACCATTTCACGGCTAATAAAAATGGTAAGCGAAGTAGAGACCAAAAAATCGCCTACTCAAGTACAGACCAAAAAGTTCGAAAAATGGTTTGTTCCATCGGTAATTATTTTGGTAATAACTTTATCCTTCGCCCATTTGGTCATAGACGAAACAATAAGGGAAAGCCTATACAGGGCCATAAGCGTACTTGTCGCCTCTAGTCCATGCGCCTTGGCGATTTCTACGCCTAGTGCCGTATTAAGTGCCATTGCAAGGGCAGCCAAGAAAGGGGTCCTTATAAAAGGAGGTCGCGCATTAGAGGATATGGGAACCCTTAAAATAATCGCTTTCGATAAGACTGGGACGCTTACAGAAGGAAAGCCAAAGTTGACGAATATCTTGCCTCTGAACGGATTTGATAAACAGGAGTTTTTGGAATTGGTTTTAGATGTAGAAAGCTTAAGTAACCATCCTTTAGCCAGAGCCATCTCCAAAGATATAATGGCAGATTTCGGTGCTAAAAACGGACATAAATCTTCCCATATTCAGGCCATTCAAGGAAAAGGAGTAACGGCTGATTATAATGGTGGACAAGTGTACATAGGCAATGTACAAATGATGAATGATGCCAAAATTCCCGTAGACCAAGAAACACACCGACAAATGGAAGAATTGCTGCACTATGGAAATACGGTGATGCTGGTGGGCTACAACACTATATTGATAGGATTAATAAGTGTTATGGATGTGCCCAGAAAAACGGCAGCCTCAACGTTATTGCAATTAAAGAAAATTGGTATAAAACAAATGATCATGCTTACGGGAGACCATCAACGGGTGGGCGATTCCATAGCCAAGCAAATTGGCCTAACCAATGCCAAAGGGAATCTACTTCCAGAAGATAAGGTGAAAGCCATTCAAGAATTAAAAAAGGACAATGCCAAGGTTGCCATGGTAGGGGATGGTGTTAATGATGCCCCCGCTATGGCAGTTAGTACTGTTGGAATCGCTATGGGTGCTGCAGGTAGCGATGTTGCTCTGGAAACTGCAGATGTGGCACTGATGTCGGACAAGATAGAAAGCCTGCCTTTTGTTATCGGGTTGAGCCGCGAATCTAGACGAATTATAAAACAGAATTTATGGATAAGTATGGGAGTTGTGGCATTATTGGTGCCTGCTACCATCTTTGGACTTGCAAATATTGGAGTTGCCGTAGCAATTCATGAAGGTTCTACCCTTGTGGTAGTGTTAAATGCGCTAAGGCTGCTGCGTTATGATTTGGAAGAGAGTATATAACCCATTGCGGGGTCTGCCATAATGGTATCCATACATCACGAAACGATTGGAAGAACTCTAACCATCCGATAGTTTCCGGGCATGAAATCATAGGTCGTGTCGTAGAAATGGCGCCTGGTGTAAAACCCGTTCATAGTGGCGGTATTAACGAGGAAAAAAAACGGATAGCAAGATCATTGAAAGGTGGAATTAAATAATAGCAAGAGATACTGGATTTTTGTGGGGGCATAATATTGTATCGGATATAGGGCCTATCAGTATAAAAGATAGTAACAAAGCCTATAATCGAGTACTCAAATCTGATATGAACTATCGGTTTGTAATAGCTATAGAATCCCTTAAGGATTAATGATTTTTAAATTTTTATTTCACCTTTTTAGCCCATTTTTCATACTCCATTTCCATATCTTTTTCACCCTCCCATTTTTTGTACAACACCCTCCATTTAATTGAGTACTCTTTCTTAATTTCAAAATCTGGCAGAATGTAATGAAAATCCCAGGCGGGCTTTCCTTTTCCAGCACCACTTGGGGATTTAGAAAACCGTATAACTCCTTCCTTAGGATCATCAAATAAGTACGCAAATACCATGTTGTGGAATCTTCCATAGTAATATGGCTCGGTAAAAAAAACCTCCGAAACTTCTACCAGTAGATCGATATTAAAATTAGGTGCAATATAAAAGTCATAATTATCACTATCCCTTATGTGAGTTCCATTTTCTCCATGTTCCCCGGAATACGCGTATTCCCATTCACTTGTATCTCTCACATTCTTTTTCCCTTTGAAATTAATACCTAGAATTTTGGGAGAATTAATATACGAGGCCCAAAAAAAACCGACGTACCCCTGATTAAACATATCACGATCATGCACTATAAAACGAAACTCTACATCTATGTAATGAGGGTCTACTAATTGAAAAACAGTATAACTTTCTACTTTGGAAATGCTCGTTTTTGGTTGGTGAAGCTGAATCTCTGTATCAGATATTTTTTTTAAAGTCATTGGTTGCCGTCTCGGTTCGAAAAGAGATGTTAATGAATCTCCACCAAAAATATGCTCTAAATTAACCCCAGCGAACTCAGGAACAAATAGCGTTGAATCCTGATTATTATGAAAAAGATTGGCTATACCATTATAACCTTTTTTATGTAATCCATAAGAGCTATTGTCAATGAACATTGCTTTAAGTGCTCCATTTTCTAAAGTGACGGGTGATTGTCCGTAAATTGAATATTGAAAACCCGTCTGAATAATGAGAGCTAAAACTATTGTTTTCCTCAAAAAATTGGTCATCATTTGTACTAATTTTAAATTAAGATTCTACAGTGTCCGATGCACACTATTTAAAATGGAATTTGCGAGAGGCATTTTCCAATTTACTCACTAAGTGAGGTTTGAATACTTCGACACTCGCATACTCGTTCTGTTCAGGCGGGCGTTGCAATGTTATCGGAAGTTTTCGTCCGATCCTTCATAGGCTTGTCCTAAGGTAATTGCCTTATACCTATTTTGTTACCACAAAACTTCAGATATAAACATAAGAAAAAATTTCGGCTAAATACCTAGTATTCAGCTGATTTTAAATTTCATTTACACCAATGACGTATATCAGTCAACAAGAAAATCAAATATTAAAAGTAATTCCCAAGCTAAGATTGGAGGAACGGTCTATATCGTTAACAGCAGGAAAGCTATTGTATGAGAAATTATAAAGGGCAGATAGGCTTATGACTTCGGTCAGGGGCAATTCTGCCTTAACCTGCAATAGCACCCTGTGGTTACCAAAGTTTTTGTACAAGGGTTGGAAATATATGGTTTCCGTAAAGTTCAAGGAAGTTTTTTTAAAGGAATGTGTGGAGGAAAGGTAAGTACTGTTACGATGGTTATAAAAATGCTGGCCCGTTTCAGCTATTTTTTCTATTTCGTACATATAGGCATTGCCAACATATACCCGGGTCATTTCCGAAGAAATCAACTTTAATCGGATTCCCGCACCAATGAGGTTCCTAGAAGTAATGGTAAGCTTGGTATTATTCTGGTTTTGGATAAAAGCCTCAACCCGGAACAAGGAGGTTAGTTTCTGATTGTACCGCAGGTGAAAGAACCAATTGTTCTGAAAATCTTTCTCGTTACTCCTTATAAGCTTGTAATTGCCTATAAAGAAAAATATTTTTTGTAGATCCTTAGATTTAAATTGTGTGGTAAGGTTGGATCCCAACTGGAATAGATAATCCCCGTTATTATCAGTATAATCAAACAATAAATCGCTTTTCAGGGCAAAACGGACAGAATCGCTCTGCATCCTTTTGGATTCAATGTTGACCAATTGTGCATTTAACGCATTGCAAAAGAGGTAGATAACAATGATGAGAAGTGATTTTAAATGCTTGGGTTTATATGTTCCGATCATTTTAAGGTTTTATTGGGTGCCCTAAGTTTCCCACTACCAATGGCCTGCGAGCAAGGTATGGACGTATAAATCTTTCGTTGCTTTTAAACTACTAATGCCAGAAGTATATATAGCTTTTCAATAGAGTGCTGGTTCAATATAAAGTAAGGTGAAATTTATGGGGTAAATTTAAATAATCCTATACAAATCTACCCTCTAATACTTTCTCCTTCCCCTCAACACCTCTAATGGGGATTTCCATAGTGTTTTATTATAAGCCTATCTTCCCAATAAATTAAGGGTAACCTCCCTCCGAAATCTTTAGGTTATTTGATAGTGGTATAGGGGTATAACTATGGTGCATCATTGTATTTTAACTATCTTTACCCATTACCATTTAAAACAATACATAAATGAAAAAAATTTCTACTATGATAATGCTAACGGTTTTGTTTTCAGCGTGTAACGACTCCAAAACCAAGAATAAGGGAGCTTCTCAGGATACTTCCGAGAATCCATTGCTAGTTGAATCTACCCTACCTTATTATGCCCCTGACTTTTCTAAGATTAATAACAGCCATTTTAAGCCCGCTCTACTGCAAGGTATTGCGGAGCAGAAGGAAGCAATAGATAAAATTGCCAACAACACCGAGGCGGCAACTTTTGAAAATACCGTTTTAGCACTTGAAAATAGCGGTGCTACTTTAGATAGGGCACAAAATGTATTTTATGCCTTGACGGGTGCACATACCAATGACACCTTACAGGCTATCCAAGAAGAGATGGCTCCGAAATTTTCGGAATTAAGGGATGCCATTTATTTGAATGATAACTTGTTCCAACGCGTAAAATCGTTGTACGAATCCAAGGAAAGTTTAGATTTGGACTCCGAATCCTTACGATTATTGGAAACTTATTTCGAAGATTTTGAAATCGCAGGCGCCAATTTATCTGAGGAGAAAAAAGAAACCTTAAAATCTTACAATTCGCGTTTGGCTAGTCTAACCACTACTTTTAATAAAACTTTGTTAGAGGCCAATAATGGAGGAGCGGTAGTTTTTACTGATACATCCGAATTAGCGGGACTTTCAGAGGCACAATTAAAATCTTTGGAAAACAAGGATGGAGAGGGATGGAAAATTTCACTTCAAAATACAACCCAACAACCCCTGTTGCAAACAATGGAAAATAGGGACGGTAGGGAGAAACTGTTTAGCGCTGCTTGGAACCGTGCAGACGGTTCTGCTCACGATACCAAAGCTATCATAAGTGAAATTGCTGAATTACGTGCCAAAAAAGGAGCGTTGTTAGGTTTTGCAAATTATGCGGAATGGAGCCTACAAAATACTATGGCAAAAAAGCCGGAAAAAGTTTTCGAATTGTTTTATGGACTAATTCCAGCCGCTACTGCCAAAGCGAAAGTTGAAGCTGATGAAATTCAGCAAATGATTAAACAAAAAGGGGGCGATTTTACGTTGGAAGCTTGGGATTGGAACCACTATGCAGAAATGGTACGTATCGCCAAGTACGATTTGGACGAAAATCAGATTAAACCTTATTTTGAGTTGAAAACCGTATTGGAAAAAGGAGTTTTTTATGCTGCAGAAAAATTGTACGGTCTTACTTTTAAAGCTAGAACCGATATACCTACCTATCATGAAGATGTTATGGTGTATGAATTATTTGAGGAAAACGGTAAAACACTAGGCTTGTTTTATGCCGATTTCTTTTCTCGCCCAAGTAAGCGGGGAGGGGCATGGATGAGTAATTTTGTAACCCAATCTAAAATGTACAACAAAAAGCCGGTCATCTATAATGTTTGTAATTATCCAAAACCTGCAGATGGAGAACCTGCACTGTTGACCTATGATGAGGTAAGTACTATGTTCCACGAATTTGGGCATGCACTACATGGCTTCTTTGCCGATCAGCAATACCCATCACTATCAGGTACTTCGGTAGCTAGGGATTTTGTTGAATTCCCATCACAGTTTAATGAGAATTGGGCCTTATATCCAGAGATATTGAAGAACTATGCCCTTCATTACCAAACAGGCGAACAGATTCCGCAAGCACTAATAGACAAGATCAAAAAATCGGGCACCTTTAACCAAGGCTATAGTCTTACCGAGAATTTGGCCGCTTCCAACTTAGATATGCAATGGCATACTATAGCTGCAGATATCAAGATTGAGGATGCCAATGCCTTCGAGAAAGAGGCTTTAAATAAGACTAAATTAGACGTCGTTTCTGCAGTACCACCACGATACAGATCCACCTATTTTTCCCATATTTTTGGGAGTGGGTATGCAGCAGGTTACTATTCCTATCTATGGACAGAAATGTTGCACCATGATGCCTATAATTGGTTTGAGGATAATGGGGGGTTGACCCGTGAAAATGGACAGCGTTTTAGGGAGATGATACTTTCTAGGGGAAATACATTACCCTTAGAAAAAATGTACAAAGATTGGAGAGGTAGCGATCCCAAAATAGAACCCATGCTAAAAGCTCGTGGGCTTAAATAAGCAACTAGTATTATAATTGTAAAAAGGGACCTACCAAGTCAGTCATGGTAGGTCCCTTTTTTATTAAAGCTGGCAACCAGTATTTGGCTAGGTTCTTTTTATTAACTTTCATAGGATTATGAGTGGATACGGATTCTTAAAATCCAATCAGGCCTAAATTTTAATCAATAAAGGGTTCTTAAAAATTACTGTATAATAATTTTTATAAAGTGGGAATTCAATCAATTATTTGTTGAAAATTCGACCGTTATTACAGATTAATCTAACTAATTTAGTTCTGGTAAAAAACACCTGTCCAATGAAAAATTCATATCCCAAAAAAGTATACCTGAACGGGGATATTTTAGAACCCGAATCAGCCAAGATTTCCGTATTTGATAGGGGCTTCTTGTTCGGGGATGGAATTTATGAGGTCATGGCCCAAATTAATGGACATTTCTTTTATGAAAAGGCCCATATAAAGCGATTGGAAGATGGCCTGCGTAAAATTAATATTGAGTTTAGCACCTCCCTTCTTAGAACCGAAATTCCCAAAATCCTTAAAGCATCGGATTTGGTTGACAAGGACTGTTTGTTATATATTCAGGTAACTAGGGGTGTGGCCCCAAGACAACACGCTTATCCAAAAGATATACAGCCTACGTTTATGATGTACGCTACTCCAAAAATATTACCTGAAATCAATTCCATAAAGGCCACTGTAGTAACTTCAGAAGATTTTAGGTGGTCCCGATGTGATATAAAAATGATTTCTCTTTTGGGTAATGTAATGGCAAATGAATATGCTATTCAAAAGAAGTGTTTCGAGAATGTGCTTATAAGGAATGGGGTGGTAACAGAGGCCTCCCATTGCAACGTATTTTTTGTAAAGAATAGCGTAGTGTACACGCATCCGGCGGATACTTATATCCTAGATGGCATCACCCGGCAAATAGTGCTGGAATTGTGTGTTAAACTCGGTATAGAAGTACGCGAAGTTGGAGTTACAGAAGAGGATATGCTAGAAATGGACGAAGCATTTTTAACCGGTACCAGCACCCAAATCGCCTCCATACAGCAATGGGATGATTATTTCTTTTATCATGATAATGAAGTTGGCGAAATCACACAAAAACTCCAATTAGCGTTTAGGAATTTAAAATACAATTTAGGTTAGGTGAAGACTGTTGGCACCATTATTAGCTATATCGAATACAAGGAAGTTAGGCAAACACAACTGTAATTTAATTAAAATCATTAACTTGTATCAAAACTACACCTATGCCAATTTATATGGATCGTCATGATATTCCCGAGGCAATAACTGCGGAACATGTAGCAGAAATGCACAGGGAAGATTTGAAGATTGAACATCTTTTTGGTTGTAAGGGTATGACCTACTGGTGCGATGAAAAGAGACGTACCGCGTTTTGCTTGATTAACGCGCCCAATAAACAGGCTATCCAAGATATGCACGATCACGCCCATGGTGATGTTCCCCATAGAATAATTGAAGTGGATGGCACCATTGTGGAATCATTCCTAGGCCGTATTGAAGATCCTGAAAAATCACAAAAAACAGAACTGAATATTATTAACGATCCTGCCTTTAGAACGATTATGGTCATTGAGTTAAGAAGGGTATCCTTTCTCGTTGGCGATGCCCAACCATATCAAAATCAAATTTTAAAATATAAAAAATCCATTCTATCCTCCATAGAGAAATTCTTAGGCAGAATCGTGAAACAAAAATCTGATTATTTTTTATTGTCCTTTAATTCCGTTACCAACGCTGTGCTTTGCGCCCAAGAAATCCATTCCCATCTTAATTCAACGTCTAACAACCTCTCCTATACAGGAATACAATTGAGTATAGGCTTACATGCAGGGGTGCCAGTAACCGAAAAGGAGAGTATTTTTGAGGATACCATTATAATGGCAGAACGATTTTGTGCTATTATTCATGGAAAAATTGTTTTATCCCACGAAGTGTGGCAATTATATGAGAGCGAGAATTTTAACGTTAAATTAAACCAGAATAATTTAAAGACTCTTAGTATAGGAGAGGAGAAATTTATAAATCTGATAATGGATTATACCGAGAAAGAATGGACAAATACTTCATTCAACTCCGATGATTTTAGTAAAAATTTGGGGTACAGTAAATCGCAATTGTATAGAAAAATGATAGCACTAACTAGCAAATCCCCAAATAATTTCATAAAAGACTACCGTTTAAAAAATGCGTTGCAATTATTGAAAAAAAACGCCAAAAATATTTCGGAAACCGCTTTTACTACAGGATTTAACAGTCCTGCCTATTTCTCAAAATGCTTTTTGGACAATTTTGGAATCCTTCCCTCAAAATACGTCCAAAATTATACGGTATAAGTAGATTAGCTTGTTGTACCAACTGGTAGTTCGTTAATTTTTTTTTCAAATTGATAATCGGAGGATTTATGGGATTTCCATTGGTATCTATTTCTATAAGCTGATTAAATCCAAGGGCATCCAACGGAGTGATGATTTTTGATTTGTCCCAACAATAAACCAATTCATTACTTTAGGAGCCACAATTTCTTAACTTACGCACCTAGGTCCTTAAGTGTTATGTTTCTTACATTACTATCATAAGTCTGATAATAATTATCGGGTTAAGCACTAAACGATCACCTAAGCCATATCAGCTATCTCAAAAGTAGTTTTGCTAACCCCATATTGCATCTATGCTTAAAATTTGTAATTATTTGAATTGAAAGTAGCAGTCGCTGGACTTTACTTTAATTAATTTTACGTAAAAGAAATAGTTTTTTATTACTAGTAATCAAGGTTTAAACACTGATCGAGAATCATAAGTAATTAATACTACTAGATTTTTTTTGCAAACTCCCCCAATATTTTTAGTTCAAAATATCCTATTGCCCCTGTTTCCTGATCCTATTACCCAGCAGTCCTTTAAGGATGCCTGTTTCAATGGATAAGAAAAAACAGACTAGCCAATGCACTTTTCCAGTAAAAATGGAAGCATTGGAGTACTACTTACCTCTTAGGAGGGTTGCTCATTAATCTTTAAAAGTTTCAGTCATGAATTACACTATATATTTTTCTAAAATAAAAGCTGCTTTACTTATTTCGACATTATTGCTGAGTTATTGTTTTTATGGACAAGGGAATGTGGCAAATGAAATGGAATCCTCCATGGTAAAAACACATGAGGACAAAGATTTACAATGGGGCCCATGCCCATCCTTTATGCCCGAGGGCTGCACAATAGCAGTATTACACGGGGATCCTTCAAAAAAGAATGTAGATGTCTTTTTTAAGGTACCTGCCAATTATGAAATACCTGCGCATTGGCACAATTCTGCCGAACGTATGGTTCTTGTGTCTGGGGAATTGCGTGTTACCTATGAGGGAGAAAAAGAACAAATAATGAAGGTTGGCTCCTATGCCTATGGCCCCACAACTAAATCGCACACCGCAAAATGCGGAAGTAAAGATCCCTGTGTACTATTCATTGCCTTTGAAGAACCATTGGATGCATTTCCAATAAAATTAAAATAGTAGACCGATACTAAAAAGTGATTCGGAAAAACATATTGATAATACGAACAATTAAAAACTAGAGTTATGGAAATGGTTGTAGATATAGATCCCGGGCTAATTACATCTTTTAAGAAACAAATACGAGGAGAGGTAATAGTGCCTTCGGATGACAAATATAGCGAGGCAAGAAAGGTGTATAATGCCAATATTGACAAACATCCAGGGATGATTGTCAAGTGTGTAGATGTAGCCGATGTTATTGCTTCTGTAAATTTTGGTAGGGAAAATGACCTGTTGATCGCCGTAAGGGGTGGAGGTCATAACGGAGGCGGATTAGGGGTATGCGATGATGGCTTGGTCGTAGATTTGTCTGGAATAAAGTTTATTCGTGTGGACACGTCCAACAATACGGTTCGTGTTGGGGGAGGAAACCTTTGGGGAGAAGTAGACCATGCCACACATGCCTTTGGACTGGCTGTCCCTGCGGGAATAATTTCCTCCACTGGGGTAGGAGGATTGACCCTAGGCGGAGGGGTAGGTTATTTATCTAGGAAATTTGGACTCACCATAGACAATTTGTTAGAGGCCGATATGGTCTTGGCAGATGGTTCATTTGTCACCACAAATGCCGAACATCTACCAGACCTTTTTTGGGCCATCCGCGGAGGTGGCGGCAACTTTGGAATTGTTACCTCTTTTAAATTTCAAGCACATCCCGTAAAAACAGTAATTGGAGGGCCAACGCTATGGCCCATAGCGCAAACAGAAGAAATTATGGCTTGGTATGACGAATTTATTCATAAGGCTCCAGAAGATCTTAATGGGTTTATTGCAACTATGGTTATACCTGGACCTCCCTTTCCTGAAGCGCTTCACAACAAGAAATTTTGTGGGATAGTTTGGTGCTATACGGGAGATCCAGATAAGTTTGATACGCTTTTTAAATCTGTTTTGGATAAAAATCCATTGTTCCAACATGTAGGTGAAATGCCTTATCCGTCTGTTCAAACCCTGTTTGATGGACTCTTCCCACCAGGCCTGCAATGGTATTGGCGAGCCGATTTTTTTAATACATTGGGACCCGAGGTTAGGGCTGGCCACTTAAAATACGGCTCCAAAATTCCAACACCCTTATCGCAGATGCACTTGTACCCTATTAGTGGGGCAGCAAGTAGGGTAGGGCCAGAAGATACGGCATGGGCGTATAGGGATGCCAAATATGCAGGAGTAATTGTAGGGGTGGATCCCGATCCGAAAAATAGTGATAAAATTACCAGTTGGTGTAAAAACTATTGGGAAGCCCTACATCCATTTTCTTCTGGTGGCGCATATTCCAATTTTATGATGGACGAGGGGCAGGAACGAGTAAAATCTAGCTACAAACACAATTACCACAGGTTGGTAACAATCAAACAAAGGTATGACTCAAATAACCTGTTTAGAGTAAATCAGAACATAAGACCATAATAATCTAAAATGCAACATCATGAAAATTAAAAAAGAAGATATGCCGATTACCATGCAAGCACCAAACACTCTTATGAGAGCCATTCCTGATTGCGGGGGAATTACCCTTGGGTACAACGAACTTCCGGCAGGTACAGATTTCACCCCATTATTACAGGGGTTAAACAACGATAGTTGCCATGCTCCTCATTGGGGATATGTTATAGAAGGAAAAATATTGATTATTTATGACAACGGGAAACAAGAGTTGGTAGGTGCAGGGGAAATGTATTACTGGCCTGCGGGACATACTGCTATAGTAAAGGAAAATCTTAAAATAATAGAATTTAGCCCCACCAAACAATTGAATGAAGTCCTTGAAAACGTGGGCAAAAGAATGGCTGAACTGAGTGCGTAATGAATATTTAAAAGTTTCTGCACTAAGGGCTGAAATTAAAAATATTTGAACCGACCTAAATTAAAAGAGGCAAGTAGTCTTTGCTACTTGCCTCTTAATACATGTTTTATTTTTTCCTTTTATAATTATAAAGCGTCTCATCTATAGCAAACCAACAGAAATAAAATATACCCACCGAGAAGATGATATCTCCGATCATTCGCATCCATTTTAAGGTCTGTACTGTTGGGGAATAGAGTAATTCTGAATCCCTAGCAAAAGAATACCCTTGTGTAATGGAGGTATATGCCTGAATAATACCAATAGGCAGTAAGCTAAATACAACCATAGCAACTAGGCCTATATTTAAAAGCCAAAAAGCTCTTTTCAGTTTGGTATTGCTCCAAATTCTATCTGAATAAAATCGCAAACAGATGATTATAAAGCCCATTCCCAACATACCATAAACCCCAAATAACGCAGTATGTGCATGAACCGCCGTGGTATTTAAACCTTGAATGTAATAAAGGGCAATTGGTGGATTAATTAAAAAACCAAACACACCGGCACCAATAAAGTTCCAGAAAGCTACGGAGATAAAGAAGAATATGGGCCATTTGTATTTCTGTATCCAATCCCTACTTTTCAATAGGTTCCAATTTTCCCTTATTTCGAAGCCCATCAAGGTTAAGGGCACTACTTCCAATGCACTAAATGTTGCACCTAGGGCAATTGCCTGTATGGGGGTTCCTGAATAATAAAGATGATGCAAGGTTCCTATAATCCCACCAGCCAAAAAAATAGAGGCAGAGGCAATGGAGACCCTGCCGGCAGTTTTTGTGGAAATAATTTTCATTCTCGAAAAAATAAAGGCGATCACCACGGTAGCAAAAACTTCAAAAAAGCCTTCTACCCATAAGTGTACCAGCCACCATCTCCAATAATTAATTACTGGTAAACTACTGTTCTCCCCGTACATTAATCCTGAGAAAAAGAACATTCCTATAGCTACAACGGATATTAATAATATGATTAAAAGATGTTTGGATTCGTCATTTTTTCTAATCCCGTACATGATATGCCTACTGACCATTATTACCCATAAAACAAGTCCGATACCCAGTAAAATTTGCCAAAACCTACCTAGATCCATGTATTCATATCCTTGATGGCCAAAGTAAAAGTTTGTGGTTAGTTCCAATAATTGATGCACCCCAAGCCATTCTCCCATCATAGAACCCAGTACAATGACTAGTAAGGCAATAAACAAAAAGTTGATACCAAGTACTTGATATTTCATTTCCTTTCCTGAAATCATTGGAGCTAAAAATAGTCCTGTGGCCAACCAAGTTGCGGCGATCCAAAATATGGCTAATTGTGTATGCCAAGTTCTACTAATGGAGTAGGGGAGGTAGCTTGAGAGGTCGAAACCAAAAAAAGCTTGTCCTTCTACCGTATAGTGTACCGTTATTATTCCTAAAACTACTTGTAAGGCAATCAATAATGAAATAACAATAAAATATTTTAGGACGGCCCTTTGCGATCGTACCAATTTAAGATTGGTCAAAGGATCTTTATCCGGTTTTTCCAATGATTCCCCCTTCTCATGATTTCTTAAATAATAATAAGTAAGAATTCCAATAAACAATAATAGGAGCACAATTGATAATCCCGACCAGATTAGGGAATCATCTGTAATAGTATTGTCAATCAAGGGTTCGTGGGGCCAATTGGAAGTGTAGGTGTAATCCTTTTCGGGTCTATTGGTACTGGCTGCCCAAGATGTCCAAAAGAAAAATGCATTTAATTGCTCTAGTTTTGCTTCATTGACCAATGCGCCTTTAGGAATTGCATATTCTGCCTTTCCTTCAGAAAATATGCTACTATAATGCGCTATATTGTTTTTTATGGCAGCAGCCCTTTCCTTTGAAATAGTTATGGTTTTGGTGGATGGGTCAAATAAATTGGTTTTAACATCCTTAATGAGTCGCGCTTTTAGGGCGGCCTTTTTTTCAACATCCAAATTAGCATAGTTGGTATTGTAATCCCTATTTGCCCAATGCTCTAGCATGAACACTGCTTCCCTATGGATCCAATCCGCTGTCCAATCTGGCGCCACATAGCTTCCATGGCCCCAGATAGAACCTACTTCCATACCGCCAATGGATTCCCATACATTTTGACCTATTTGTATATCCGCCTTGGTATATAGGATATCCCCTGTTCCCTCTACCACTACTCGCTCGGGTATTGGTGGTTGCGTTTGATATACTTCTGTTCCGATCCAAATTAGCACTATAAAAGATAGCACGACAACGCTGGTAAATACTGTCCACGTTTTTTTCATCTCTAATATCTTTTATTGATTACTCTTTGTTATGAACCACACTTTCCACACGTTGAACAGTATCAAATTTTGATATTGAAAGCCTAATTATACTGTCCTCGGTACAAAACAGATCATGGGGTACATGTTCTTTCAGGGCAATGAGATCGCCTTTTTTAAGTTGTAATATTTCACCGTTTACACCAAAGTCGATACTCCCTTCAAAAATTGAAACAGTTATAGGAAAGGGAGCCTTATGTTCCTTCATTTCCTGGCCTTTGCGCATTAATATTCTAATTTCTTTTGTAGTGCTGGTCTCCATTAACAATGTTACCGCAGGTTTATTTTCTTTATATTCTAAATTATCTGTAATCGAAGCTGTCATCATAATTGAAATTTTAAATGGATTATTATTAATAAGTATTAGGTGTTTTTTTGTTTTTATTAAATGTCGATTTATTTAACGTTGTAGTTTGAAAACCTAAATTATTACGATAAATACCAATAATTGGAATATGGTTTTAGGTAGCATGTACCAATGGACTGATCCACTATAATATCTTTCGGAATAGGGGTGATTTGGGGGATAATAAGAATCATATAATTTATTTAAAGCGCAAAGTTATATAAAACTAAATAATAAAGGACTTTTTTGTCTTTTATTATTTCAATAAATTTTAAGTAACTAAAGATGAGTTTATTAAGGAAGTATTTGGTTATATATTGACAGATTGTTTTAAATTATCTAGTAGGTTGAAAGGAGCAGGTATACCATAAAGAAATTAAATATAACGTACTGAAGATAAGAGCACTAAATTTTAATCCTTATGCAGAAAAGCAGTCCTATAAGGAGCAATACCGTTAGGATTACATTCAATAAAAACTTGGAAATATCTATATAAAATACACTGTCTACCATTTTCATGGAGTTAGCGATAGACTAAAATCCAAAAGAAATAAGGAATAAATTTCTCCGATAGGAAGTCTACTGGATAAACTTCGGAAGATTATTTTTTTAGGGATTCCAATGGCTTTTTGACCTGTAATTATATTCCCATCTTGGATTGGATACGTGCTACAAGCTTGGTATACTTTCCGATTATTTCTTCCCTATGTCTTTTACTAAAAATTAGGTTAAAAATTTAAAGCTAATTTTCATTTCTTGATATAGGTCATTTACTTTCGCAATTGTTATTGGTAACTTTGTCATGTTTAGTTAACTATAAAAAGATATATGAATAAGAAACCACTATTAATTCCGTATAACAGTAAGAATTTAAACTTAAAGAATAGGGTAGTCATGGCCCCTATGACCCGGAGCCGTACAACCAATGAAGAAAATACACCCACGTATGCGCTTGAGGGAGAATATTACGCACAACGGGCATCAGCCGGACTAATTATTTCTGAAGGCTCCCAAGTTTCTGAAAAAGCAGTTGGTTACATTAATACTCCAGGAATACATACCAAGGAGCAGGTAGAGGGCTGGAAAGAGGTTACCAGAAAAGTCCATGACCAAGGTGGTAAAATTTTCGTTCAATTATGGCATGTGGGAAGAATGTCCCATCCAGACTTCCATAATGGGGAATTGCCATTGGCTCCTTCTGCCATAGACCCCAACTCCCAATCCTATACCCCAAACGGTTTTAAGGATACGGTTACACCTAAAGAGATGACCAATGAGGAAATTAAGATCACCGTAGAAGATTTTAAGAACGCTGCAAAAAATGCAATTGAAGCAGGATTTGATGGTGTAGAAATACATTCGTCCAACGGGTATTTGTTCCATCAATTTTTTAATAAAACCTCCAATACTAGAATGGATGAGTACGGTGGGAGTATTGAGAATAGATCACGATTTTTCTTTGAAGTATTAGATGCCATTAAAGAAGTTATTCCTGTTCAAAATATAGGAGCCAGGTTTAATCCCTCCCTACACGGAATCTTCGGTATGACTATGGATGAAGAGACTATTCCTACCTTTGAGTATATTATTAAAAGACTCAATGATTACGATATGGCATATGTACATTTGTCCGAACCCTTTAATGACGTTTCAGAGGTACCGTTTGCAGTAACTCAAATAGCAAAGCACTTTAGGCCCTTGTACCATGGAACCTTAATTATAAATGCCGGATTTAATGAGGAAACGGGCAATAAAGTTATTGAGGCAGGTGACGCTGATTTGGTTGCTTTTGGCAAGCCGTTCATTTCTAATCCAGATTTGGTGGAACGCTTTGAAGCCAATGTGGCATTGACTGATTGGGATCAAGATACCTTTTACACACCAGGTACTGAGGGTTATTTAGACTATCCTAAGATTGTAGAAGCACAAAAGAATTAATTATAGCCCGTAATCTGATCCAGAAAATCACCATTCTAGCATTACGTTTACTGCTCTAAAGTGAATTCGATGCTGTGGTAACATCATATCTAAGTTTTTATTGGTCAGCAATATGGCTACAAAAAAGGAGCGAAAACACTACGGTTTTCGCTCCTTTTTTGTTCATTTAATTAGTTTTAAGGTACTTTTTTAAATGCCTTAAAAAATCCTGGCTTGATTTTCCTTTCCTAAAACCTATGGACTTTCCTGATGCTAAGAATGGGTTTCAGGACCGAGCTATAACTACAATAATTTGCGTTTATAGCTAGTAACCAGTTGGATAGGAAGCCAAAAGTCTAGTGGGTAAGCTTCGGAAAGTTATTTCTTTAGGGATTCCAATAGCTTTTCGGCAACCAATTTAGAGGAGGCTGGATTTTGACCGGTAATTAAATTCCCCTCTTGGATAGCATAAGCACCCCAATCTGCAACTTTGGAATATATTCCCCCTTTTTCCTTCAACATATCTTCTACCAAAAAAGGCACTACCTCAGTGAGCTGAACCGCAGCTTCTTCAGTATTGGTAAATCCGGTTACCTTTTTACCTTTTACCAACGCTGATCCATCCCCAGCTTTAACCTCTTTTAGTGCTGCAGGAGCGTGACAAACGAATGCGATGGGCTTACCCTGACTATTAAAACGTTCTATAAGTTGGATCGATGTGCTATCGGTTGCCAAATCCCATAGGGGACCGTGACCACCTGGGTAAAAGACCGCATCGTAGTCGTTAGCGTCAATTTCGGTCAGTTTTATGGTATTATTTATCCTTTCCTGTGCCACCATGTCCTTCTTATATCGCTTCGTGTCCTCCGTACTGGCATCTGGGGTGTCACTACTAGGGTCAATAGGGGCAGGGCCACCCTTTGGTGTCGCTAAAGTAATGGTTGCTCCTTCATCTAGTAAGGTATAATAGGGATTGGCAAATTCTTCGATCCAAAAACCGGTTTTCTTTCCGGTATGCCCTAATTTATCATGTGATGTTAATACAAATAAGATGTTCATTTTATGTTTTTTTATCATTAATACTCCTTTAAACAATCGTTAACGTCCTTAGACTTTAACGATCATTTTTCCTTTATTTTTTCCATCAAACAGGTCTAAAAATGCCTGAGGTGTATTTTCAAATCCATCCACCACAGTTTCGGTATACGTTAATTTCCCCTCTCCCAACCAAATGGACAACTGTTTCATGGCTTCCGGGAATTTTTCGGCATAATTGGAAACTATAAATCCTTGCATCAACGCACTATTTTTAACTAAAAAGGGCTGAACGCTAATACTTTTCGGAACTTCCGTATTGTTATAAACGGAAATTGCTCCACAGTTGATTATCCTTGCGAATTGGTTGATGTTAAATAGGACTGCATCTGAAATTGGTCCGCCTACATTATCAAAATAAATGTCTACACCATTGGGACAAGCAGTTTTAAGTGCTGCAACCATATCATCGGTACTGTTGTAATTTATAGCATGGTCAAACCCAAACTCTGAAGTAAGCATAGTAACTTTTTCATCTGTGCCTGCTATACCAATTACCTTTAGGCCTAAGATCTTTCCTATTTGTCCCACGACACTACCTACTGCCCCCGCAGCACCGGAAACCACCAAAGTTTCCCCTGCTTTGGGTTTACCTATTTGTGTAAGGCCTAGATAGGCTGTAAGCCCGGTCATACCCAGTATGCCCAAATAGGCGCTAAGCGGCGCTTTCTCGCCATCTACTTTTAATAAGCCATCACCATTTGAAATTTGCTTGGTTTTCCAATCCAGCATCCCAGATACAAAATCACCTTCCTTAAAATTATTATGCTGAGAATTGATTACCTTGGCAACTACACCAGAGTGTAAGGGTTTTCCAACCTCAAAGGGGGCTACGTACGACTTGGCATCGCTCATTCTTCCTCGTAAATAGGGGTCTACTGAAATGTAAGTCGATTCAAGCAACATCTCACCCGTAGCGAGATTCATTTCAGTTTCGGTAGTTCTTAGTTCAAAATCCGATAATGTGGGTGATCCCACTGGCCTTTGTTTTAATAAAATTGTCTTTGTCATTTTATTTGTTTTTTATTCGATTAGTGTTAGAACTCCTGTCTAATGCGGTCTTACAAACAGTTGCCCTATTAATACATGTGTTGGGTTATATTGAAATACTATCCCATGCCGCTTGGTAGGCTTCTTCCAAATGCCGATTGTTCAACTGGAAGGCACCTCTTTGTTGCATAAGCATTAAAAACGATAATGGATTTACGGTATAGGCATAGAGTAGGTAAGGAGACAAAGGTTTTATAATACCTTCATTTTGCCCACGTTCCCAGAGATCTAATAGGGGCTGTAAATGGACTAAGCCCTCTTGCCTTATGGCTTCATCTATCATGGGGGTGTTATCACATTGCGCTAAAAACATTGCTTCTTCCATTTCTTTGAGTTTAAAATCGGCAATCCGTTTCCAAATCAGTTCAAATCCTGCAATCACCGGGATATCTGAAGAATAATTTTTAAAGGCATAGGCTGTAAAGGCCGATTTAACCTCTATATACACCTTGTTTACCAAATCTTGCTTATTGTCAAAATATAGATAAATAGTAGCAGGGGATACATTGGCCATTTTCGCTATTTTGGACATTGGCGTAGCGTGAAATCCGTTATTGTTTACCAAGCTGATGGTCGCTTTAACCAACGCATTCCGCTTTTCTATACTTTTCTGAAGTTTTGCCATAGCACCGTGTTATATTAAATTCTGTCACCTTCATTGGATTGTTTTCAACCAATTTCATCACAAAGATAGCATTAAAAGAATGAACATTCATTTTTTGCAGCAGGTTTAACAGAACTTTACAATACTATATTGACATAATATAGGGTAGTAGTTGGGCCTTTTGCACGAAGTGATATAGCCAACAAAGCAATCAAGGAGAAAATAATGTTATTAAAATTCCGATCAACTATTTTTGTTGATTATAAATAAATTCAGTTTTAAACTTATTGATTATACCTCAAAGAAGAAAGCATCAACTCATAAAAGTAACTGGCTTTGTGCAACAGGTAGATTAGTATAAAATATTATCTAGGAGATCGCTCAATCTATGTTCCATCAAATGGAATTTTTTATCCGTCTTAAAAACATCCATGACCTCCTGTTTTATTTTAATCAGTTCTATATAAGAATATTCATGTCTTGCAATGGCGTCTTCAATTTTAAGGATACTACTATCTTCATCATCATTAGAAAATTCGGCATATAATCTTTCAAAGGTCTTTTCGTCAATTTTAGATTTAATCAGGTCCAGTTCTTTTGTTGTCTCGTGAAAATCTGCCTTTGCACATAGCAAGAGGATATAAATATTCAACTCTTTCTTGGACCACTGAGGGTTTGTGTTTTTCATTTTCAACTATATTTAAGGGGTTTCAATTTTAATGGTTCCATTGAGGTTTAATAGTGTTCGGAAACCAATAAGTTTGGACCACTTTGTAGTGCATGGGGGATGCAACTCAAATTAAAACCATAAACCTTCTAAAAACAAATAAGTTGGGACGAAGGCAACCAATTGCTGTCCGAAGGAAAGCATTTCGTTTCCGAAAGGATCCTTCATAGGGATTTAAGCATTATGTTGATAATTAAATTAGGTAATCTGTTGTAATTCAAAAGAATTATGTGCTGTTCCTGTACAGTTCTTTCACATTAAAATGGCTCGGCGCCTTCAAAACGGATACCAAACGGGGTGTAGATTGACCAAAGCATGGAGTAAGCCACTTTTCTATGGATACAGGATTTCCACTGGTTGATCTCAACCCTTCCTAAAACCAACATCCAACTCCATCAGCTATATTTAACCAGTAGGCCGTAACCTATTGTAAAACAAAGGTTTAAACCCGATGTAAAAAATCGTCCACATAAACAAAATATAGAGATACCAGGTGTTTGAAATAAGATCGAGATAGTCTAATCTTCCTTTGGAAAGGCTTAAGATCATTAATACTTGCGCACCATAGGGTAAGAGGCCTTGCGAAATACAGGCGAAAATATCCAAAATGGATGCAGTTTCCTTATTATCTAGACCGTAATCATCATTAATAGTTTTGGCAATAGATCCCACAATAATAATAGAAACTGTATTATTGGCAATGGCCAAATTTATGCTTCCCACTAGTGCCGCAATACCATACTGGGCAGAGGATTTACCGCGTATCAATCCTTTTATTTTATTTAACATATAATCTATTCCCCCATTTTTGGCCACCAAAGCAGCCAAGCCACCAGAAAGTAAGGACAATAAGAAGATCTCTGTCATATTTGTAAATCCGACATAGACAATTTTGGTTGATTCCAAGAGGGAAAAATCCCCATAAGATATCCCTAATGTACCGGCGGCCACCACTCCAATAAGCAGTACTACAAAGACATTGATTCCTACTACCGAGAGGGCGATTACCAACAGATAGGGCATAATCTTTATGATGGAATAGCTTTGGGCAATTACTTCGGTAGTATTGGTCTTGACCCCCTTCCCCTGGAAAATTAATATGGCAATGGTCAGTAGTGCCGCTGGCAGGGCTATTTTTATATTCTGCTTAAATTTATCGCTCATTTTACAGCCTAGGGACTGGGTTGCGGCAATAGTGGTATCTGATATTAACGATAGGTTGTCTCCAAACATTGAGCCACCTAATAAGGCCCCACACAAAATTGGAAGGGACACATCGCCCTTATCCGCAAACCCTACAACAATAGGAGCCAAGGCCACTATAGAACCTACGGAAGTCCCAGTAGAAACAGATAAAAAGGAGGCAATAATAAATATTCCGAAATATAGGTACTGTATGTCAATAGTGTCCAACCCAAAATTTACAATGGCATCCACACTTCCTGTAGCTTCGGTAATGGCGGCAAAGGCACCTGCTAAAAGGTAAATAAGGCACATGGTAAGTATTTTGTCATCTCCGCAACCTTTTAAAAGGGTTGCAATCTTTGAATTAACAGATTGTCTAAAAATTAGAAAGGCTACGATAATTCCTGCAATTACTGCTATAGGTGATGGTAATGCATAAAAATCGTTGAGATACAGACCAACACCTAAGAAGGTAAATACAAATACCAACAAGGGTATTAGCGCTTTAAAACTTGGATCCGTGAATTTTTGGTTTGCCATTTTTTTGTTTTGTAGAAGCACCAAAAAGATAAAGGCAATTAATGGGAGGATGGGGTAACATTTGTTCCAAATCCCTTTGGCTTATCTCTTTAGCACCTTGCTCGTTAATGCAGGTTGCTATCTCTTTTGTGAGATTCTTGATAATTAAGTCGGCAAAAGTAACCTATTAAAAAGTAATTGCTACTTTAAATTGAAGGATACTTTCATGAAATAAATTAATGTTCTTCCTATCCTGGTTTACTCCTTAATTTTCAAGAGTAGAGGAACACCATACCAGTTAGAATGTACTGGATGCATGGGAAAGATCCACTGGTCTTTTAAACGTACGTTTTACAAGAAAATAAGCTTTTAAAAATGGGTAATTAGGTCCCCAAAACGCTGATAATTAAAAATTAATGAAATAAATAGCTCATTTGTTAATTATTGTCCCCACATTTGCCGAATATAAAGTATTTAAAATTTAATATTATTACAATGAGCAAAGGAACAGTAAAATTCTTCAATGAAACTAAAGGTTTTGGATTTATCACTGAAGAAGGCGTAGAAAAAGATCATTTTGTACACATTTCTGGATTAATAGATGAAATTCGCGAAGGCGATGAAGTATCTTTTGATCTTCAAGATGGTAAAAAAGGATTAAACGCGATAAACGTAAAAGTAATCGATTAGATATATCTTAATGTTTATAAAAGCCCATCCCAACGGATGGGCTTTTTTTTTGTTTTATTTCCACATTATTTCATATTCAATAAGTAATTTATATTACAAATTCTTCAATAGTAGCTATAGGTCCAAATACAACCCGTTTCTTCAATAGTAGCTATAGGTCCAAATACAACCCGTTCTATCCCATTACCGAAATAAGAATAACGGAAACTAATAGGAGAAATAATAATAACAGGCTAAAGGCCAATAATCGTATCGACCTATTTACAAACTTGAACTTTAAGGCCGCGATTTTAGAGTTGATATAAATTTGTTGTCCTAATTGATCAAATAGCTCCACCTCATCCAAACTAATCTTGTAAAACGTTTTTGAAAACTCTTTAATATCACCGTATTTGGTAATTACATCCCCGAAAAAAAACATGTTCTTATCAAACTTCGCTTCTATCCTAGGCATAAAACAGCGAATACTAAAATAAATAGACGCCATGGTCAACCCCAACCAAATAGCGATTAGCACATAGATGAAAAAATAATCCTTACCTAATAATACTACATATGAAGTATTTTGATAGAAGAAATTAAAAAGGATCCCATAAAAAGATAATATAAGTCCGGCTTTAATCTCTGAAGCTTTGATTAGACTAAATACATAATTAATACTTCCCCAATAATGGTCCACCAATTCTTCCGCATGGCTCCCTCTTGGATTGGGTAAACTACTATTGTCTGGTTTTACGCTTTGAGGTGGTTGCTGAGGTTGCTCCATATAAATGAGTTATATTATTGCGGATTATTGGACTAATACCTTGGTGCTTGGGCTCTTGTAAGATAACAAATAGATGGCATAAATCTGTTTATTTTTCTTGTAGATATATTCGCTTCCATCCCATGCAGTCCCAATTTTCAATATTAGTATAGATGGTCTTGAAGCTTGGATAACCCATAAATCCCTTTAGGACATTAAAACGGGGGTTTCGTCCTAATTGGCAATGCTATAATTTTAAGGGATGGTAATTTACATTTCTATTCATACAAAAACTTCTGATTATGAAAACCAATAAGGACCATTTTATGATATGGGGAATTGCACTCCTATTGTTCTGCAGCATTACCTATGCCCAAACAACGCATATTGTAACATTGCACGTAGATATGGATGGCCTAAACCAAGGAAATAACAAAAAAGCATTTTCTTTTTCTGTAAGTGAAGGAACTCAGGTAGCGGATATAGACGACCCAGAGGCATTTACCATTTTTGTAAATGAAAACGATGAAATAGAGTGGGAGGGCGAGTCCTCTTCAGGTGCAGAAGTTAATATAGAGGAAATAGAAATTATGGCCGACTCTCAAAATCCTAATAGAAAAGACCTGTTTAACAACAAAAAAATAAAAGGGAACAAAGGTCATGGTGATAACAGGAAAAAGATTAAAGCAAAAATAAAGGAAAAAACAAAAGACAATGTTTATAAATACATCATTAGGTTTAGTATAGAAGGCGACCTTTATGAAATTGATCCAAAAATTAAGGTATAAGATTATACAATACTATTCATATGCTTATGGCTTTATTTTGTAAGAAAACATGGGTTTATTGCAAAAAGGCTGTCTTACCCTTAGGCTTTCTTGTTGTATCCTTTCCGATGATATACGGTCAGAACCGAACCATAGCCGATAGTCTGGAAATACTATATAACACAGGTGCTTTTGCAAAGAAAGATCGTCTACAACTCCTGGGTGACCTTGCTAAAAATCACCCTAACCCTGAAAAATCATTACATTATAGTGAAGAACTCTTAAAAACGGCCAAAGAACTGGGTTCCAAACAATACCTACTTGTTGGATATCGCGAAAAAGGAAATTCTCTTCGACTAAAAGGGGACCTTAGTGAGGGATTGGCGAGTTATTTTAAAGGAGTAAAACTTGCCAGTGATGAAAATTTGAATCATGATCTGGGGCTATTGTATATCTCTATTGCCCATGTTTATTCTATTATGGGTAACCACAGCAACACCATTCAATATTACCATAAAGCCATTGGGATTCTTAGGGAACTGAACGATTCGTTGAATTATGCCAATGCCTTGGAAAATCTGGGGGATGAATATAATCTTAACATGGCCAAACCAGATTCTGCCCTTATATTTTTTAAAGAATCCGGAGCGCTATTTAAAGCACTGGATTCAAAAATTGGAATGGCCTATAACCTTGGGAATATTGGCTTGGCCTATGCGCAATTAGGACAGAATTCTATGGCGGAGAATAAAATATCCGAGGCTATTATCCTATTAGAGGCGCTTGGTGATTATTATCCTATTTGTGTTTACCTCACCTATATGTCAGATATATATATGCAGCGAAACGATTGGAACGCGGCATTAGGATATGCAGTGAAAAGCCTGAATCTTGCAGAACAATACGAACTAAAAGATCAGATTAGTGCAGCTAATTTACAACTGTCAGAGTTATATGGAAAGAAAGGCAACTCTGCAGAAGCCTTGGAATATTACAAACAACACATTGCCTACAAGGATAGCGTAAAAAATATAACAGCCGTTCAGCAAATGGCAAATATGCGCACCAATTATGAGGTATCACAAAAGCAAATAGAAGTAGACCTTTTAAATCAGCAGCAAAAAACCCAACGCATCATCGTTATTGCCACGGTCATTGCCCTATTTTTAATCGGACTTTTGGCATTTGGATTGTACAGACGCAACAGGTATATCCGTAAAACAAAAAAGATTATAGAGCAGGAAAAAGATCGATCAGAACAGTTGCTCCTCAATATTCTTCCTGAGGAAACTGCTGCCGAATTAAAACAAAATGGGAGTGTTAAGGCCAAAAAGTTCGAATCCGTTACCGTGCTGTTTACCGATTTTGAAGGGTTTACCCATTATGCGGAAAATTTACCTCCCGAAAAATTGGTAGAAAGTATTGATTACTATTTCACGAAATTTGATGAGATTATGGAAAAACATGGTTTAGAGAAGATAAAGACCGTGGGGGATGCCTATATGTGTGCAGGGGGATTGCCGTTTCCTACAAAAGACCACGCCTATAGAATGATAAGGGCCGCTTTTGAGATCCGTGACTTTGTAGTGGCGGCCAAAATGGAGGAAAAATTAGAAGAAACCCGTTTTAATATCCGAATAGGGATACATACCGGACCAGTAGTGGCCGGGATAGTGGGGACGAAGAAATTCTCTTATGATATATGGGGCGATACGGTAAATGTGGCATCGCGGATGGAATCTGCGTCCGTCCCCGGGAGAATAAATATATCAAAAAATACTTACGATCTTATAAAATCAGATTATACTTGCGAATATAGAGGAGAAGTCCAAGTTAAGAATCGGGGAAAGATAAAAATGTATTTTGTGGATCATTGCATATAAGAATCAGTAAGAAATTTGGTATTCAAGTTTTACTATTTTAACTAATCCACCAATTTATTGAGCACTGCATTAATCAAGTCGCTATTGCTCTTAAGAGTAGTACTATATTTTTCCAATCTTTTTCCAAAATCATCGGTTTCTATCACTTTTATGTCAATGTCAAAATAACCGTGATCCTCCACATTGTTTTCGTTATCTACCGATATTGGAGGCAAGGGAAACCAGTTGTTTAGTTGTGATTTGATTAGATCACTATTTTCATCATAGTTCTGATTAATGACGATATCGGAAAATCGGAATTCAAGACTGGCTATTTCTTTTTTATTAAAAGTTTTCCCCGCATCTACCCAAGTAGAAGAGATACTGATAGCCACCAAGACATCTAAATTATGATCCTTTTCATTAAGTTTTGCTTTGGCATAATGCACTACAATTTTTTTAGGATTTAAGGACATGAATGTTTTTTCAGGATTTAAATCGAAATGAAAAACAAAATTACTGGACACTTGCGACCTTAAAGACCCACCATTTGTAGCTACTATATCGGCTTTTCTTATTACTTCAAATCCTTTGTACTTTTGAAGCAATTCATTTTTTCTTACCCCTGACACATAAAAATCACTCCTAGAGATACTAGCACTATAGTCCGCCGTATATTTTTCTGCTTGTTTATCGATTAAAGTTGTGGCACCGCTAACACCCCAATTTATGACTTGCGGAATCACCAATCCCAATATAGATGTCAATATACCTTCGCTATCATCTTCTTGCTCTAACAGTTGTATTTCTACCTCTTCTCCATTTATGGCATTAGATCGTTTATTTACAGCACACCCTCCTAAAAATGCAATGCATAGCAGAAGAGTGAAACTACCTTTAACTCGATTTAAAATTTGATCAGGAAAATAGTGATTTTTCATAACTGACCCGTCTTTATTAGATTGGATAATAGGTTATATACAGGTCCAACTCTTAAGAACCCGATTAAATTTAATGATTTTTAATCGAATTTTACTACTTTTTAGGGAGTAGATAATCAGCCAACATTTTTTAGATTGCTCCTTACAGTTTTAGAAAACCCTTACTTGATAGCGGTAATCTCCTGGACTTTTTTGATACTTTTATACCGGGTTAATTCAGTCGATTACATTTCGTAATGCTTATATTTAATCCATTTAAAGTTGGGCATGTTTTTGGGGTTCCCTCATTTACTATTTGAAAGAATCCGTATTGCCTACATAAATCCAAAATCAATCAATGAAAGTAATACTATTGTTCCTCATTAAATTATCCGTTCTGGTCTGTGGTAACGAAAATGTACAAAATTAATTTAGCGAAGGCATGAATTGGATACTGGTACTGGAAATTGGTTATATTATTATAATGCTTTTGGTAATACTCCGGGTGTTGTACGACACGCGAAGCGGGTCTAAGGCGCTGGCCTATATTCTTTTTATCGTTATGATACCCGTGCTTGGTATTTTATTTTATTTCTGGTTTGGGGTCAACTATCGCAAACGAAAACTATACTCTAAAAAAATAGATCAGGACAAGAAATTACGCGAAGAATTAAGAAGTCGGATGTATGCCTATTCTGCAAGAATTTTAAATTCTGGATTGATACCCATTAAACATCGGAATCTGGTAGAGTTTATTCGAAAGTCTAGCAGTAGTCCATTAACGGCGAATAATGTTGTAAAACTCTTGTTGAACGGAGAAGAAAAATTCCCCGAACTTCTAAACGCATTAGAAGCGGCCCATTCGCACATCCACCTCGAATACTACATTTATGAAAATGATGAAACGGGAAATGCTATAGCTAATATGCTAATTAAAAAAGCAGTAGAGGGTGTGGAAGTCCGGTTTTTGTATGATGATTTTGGGAGTCATGGGCTAGGGGCCGAGTTTCTTAAAAAACTAGAGGACGCTGGGGTACAGACTGCACCTTTCTATAAGATAAAGTGGTATGCCTTGGCCAGTAGATTAAACTACCGCAACCATCGGAAAATTATTATAATAGATGGGAAAACCTCGTTTATTGGAGGGATTAATATCAGCGATAAGTACAGGAACGATACCAAGGGTGAAAATGGATTGTATTGGAGGGACACCCATTTAATGATCAATGGAATTGCGACACTTTATTTACAGTATTTATTTTTATGTGATTGGAATTTTTGCAGTGAAAATAAACTAGAATACGACGAAAATTATTTTCCACCCCCAATCAAAGATGATCTAATACAGCAAAAATTGGTGCAGATTGTACCTTCTGGTCCCGACTCTACCTTACCTGTAATTTTTTACTCGTTAATGCAGGCTATTGGGTCAGCCAAGGAGCGAATATTAATTACCAGTCCCTATTTTATTCCTGGGGAGAGTCTAATGGATGCCCTTATCATTGCCGCCAAAAGCGGAGTTGAAGTAATATTGCTGGTTCCAGGGATATCGGATTCCAAAATGGTAGATGCGGCCGCAAGGTCTTATTATACCGAATTATTGCAACATGGGGTGCGAATTTTCCTTTATGCCAAGGGATTTGTTCATGCAAAGACCATGGTAATCGATAGGGAGTTGTCTATAATAGGATCAGCAAATATGGATTACAGAAGCTTTGACCTCAACTTTGAGGTGAATGCCATGCTTTATAGCCCTGATCTTACCTCAGAATTGTATCAGGCGTTTATAAAGGATTTGGAAAATTCCTCGGAGATAAATGCAAACGACTGGTTAAACAGGCCCAAATACAAAGATCTTTGGGAGCGTGCAGTGCGGTTGCTTTCGCCTTTTCTTTAAATAACAATTTTTGGCAACCATAGAATTCTTGCAAGTATTTGATGAGTATTCATAAGGCAATAAAATTTAGTATTTTGGTAAGAAAAGCTGGTGATCTAATGAATTAAAAATCGATTTATAAAGGTCAATATTTTGCTAATTCCCATATCTGTAGTAATTTAATGTACACCTATCTTCTAACGAACGGGAAACCCATAAGCTGTTCCATTTACTTGGAAACAAATTATATAACAACTAAAAAACAACAAATGAAGGCAATAGGATTTAAACAGTCATTACCCATTACCGATACCAATAGTTTTATAATGTTTGAAACTGAAAAACCTAAGGCAAAAGGACATGATCTGCTCGTAAAAATAGCAGCCATATCTGTGAATCCGGTGGATTTTAAGATAAGGCAGAGTGCCGCAAAAGATACCCTTCTAGATATTCCTAAAATTATAGGTTGGGACGCCGTTGGAACCGTTGAGGCTGTTGGTAGCAAAACTTCTAGATTTAAGGTGGGAGACCAAGTGTATTACGCTGGAGATATTACAAGAAGCGGTAGTAATGCAGAATATCAATTGGTTGATGAGAGAATTGTTGGTTTAAAGCCTCAAAACCTTTCCCTTGCAGAAGCCGCAGCAATTCCTTTGACGGGATTAACAGCATGGGAAACGCTTTTTGATCGGATTAGGGTAGACCCCATAGCCGATCAAGGGAAAACTGTTTTGATTCTAGGAGGGGCAGGTGGCGTGGGTTCCATCTGTATACAATTGGCCAGAAAGGTGGGCAATTTAACCGTGATCGCTACCGCATCTAGGCCAGAATCTGCTCAATGGTGTACCAAACTGGGAGCCAACCATGTGGTGGATCACCGCAATTTAAAGAAAGAGTTGGAAAAACTAGGACATAGCCAAGTAGACTATATTTTAGATTTTGTGGACCTAAAAGAATATTGGGAGGTAGCTGCTGAAATAATTAAACCACAGGGACATATTGTTTCCATTACAGGGAGTAGTGAACCCTTGAATTTAGATCTTTTAAAAAGTAAGAGCGTAACTTTCTCTTGGGAATTTATGTACACTCGTTCTATGTACACCACGGATGATATGGATAAACAACATCTTATTCTTAATGAAATAGGGGGATTATTGGATACAGGAAAGCTAAAAACGACCTTAAACACCATTTTGACAGGGTTTTCGGTAACCAATTTAAAAAAAGCACATCAACTTCAAGAATCGGGAAAAAGTATAGGTAAAACGGTGATCCTGTTTTAAAAATAACCTACTTCCCAAGCTGAGATTTAGATAACTACTCGCCGAAAGTATTTATGGATGATCTGGAGGAAAGAAATAAATAAAACACCATAACCATTTATAAACCAGCTAATGAAGGTGATCCGTACTAGTTATCGACCTATATGGAGGTGAGGAATATGTATAGGGACTTATTTTCACCTAATTCGGTTCGTTAAAATGAAGGTATTATAGAAGCAAAAGTGTCTGAATTTATCTGTATATCCATCTGCTGTTAAATGCATAACGGTAAATGAGTTAAGCCTATATTTAATAGCATTCATAAATCCCACCTCTAATGCCGAAATTTATAGAAAAGGAATATAATGGAAAATGTACTCGTTGTAGGCGCAACAGGAACCACAGGAAGAAAAGTTGTGAATTTACTGAAATCATCACCGTACTTTGTGCCCATTGCCATGGTTCGTAAAGAGAGCCAGATTCAAGAATTCTCGGAACAAGATATTCAAACAGTTTTAGGAGATCTTGAAAAAGATATTTCACATACTCTGGACAAGATACACAAAGTGGTATTTGCTGCAGGATCTGGCGGTAGAAAAGTGGTGGAAGTAGATCAGGAAGGTGCCAAGAAAATGATTGACGCCTCAAAGAATAACAAAATAAAGAAATTTGTAATGCTCAGTTCTATGGGCGCAGACCATCCCGAAAAAGCGACAGAACTTAAAGGCTACTTAGAGGCTAAACACAATGCCGATGAATATCTTAAAACAAGCAATATTCGCTATACTATAATAAGACCAGGGGCACTCACCAACGATAAGGGAACGGGTAAGATTATGATTGGCAAACCCTTAAATAAACGCGGGAGCATTAGTAGAGAAGATGTTGCTCAGGTACTGACAAGAACCTTGTATGATGATGCTCTTTCCCAAGATTGTTTTGAAATAGTATCTGGAAATGAATTAATTGGAAAGGCTTTGGACAGTTTAACAAACAGTTAAACTTAAATTCAACTCTAAAAAAAAGATCAACTCGAATTTCTCCACCTAGGGCAGTTTATAGCTTTTATAGGTGTCTAGAATTCCAAGCAGTGGCAGCACCTTAATATCGCCTTCAGTGGAAACTATAAATGTTACTGCACCATTAGATGCTATCACCAACTGTATAAGACTAATGATGGTTTTGCCAACTGAACGGGGGATTATAGGTGCTCGAAACCATATCAGCTCTAGAGACCTTAAATTATCATTTCAGAATGTCATTTTGACATTCTGAAAAAGGGATCTTTCTGAAATATAGACAGGTTTTTCTTAAAAAAATTTTAATGTCAGACCAGAAGATCAGCGGTTTTTGGTTTGGCATTTTTTTTGTCTGCAATACACTGAATTTATTGTTTAACTTAAATCTTAAATTATGAGCACTTTAGTTAATGTTCCTAAAAGTGGCGGTTTGACAAATAGAAATTCAAATAGATTGTCAAACCTTCCAACTTGGTCTTCTTGGATAGAAGATATTTTCAGCGGGGACCTACCTACCGTATTTTCGCAAAATTTTAATGCTGGCATCAGCCTTCCAAAAGTAAATATCAAGGAAACCGCCGAGGCCTATTTTGTTGAAATGGCCGTACCTGGACTTAAAAAATCCGATTTCCAAATCGAGATCGATAATCAGTTGCTTTCTATCGCTACCGAAATGGAGGAGGAAAATGAGCAAAAGGATGGGAATTACACTCGTCGAGAATTTGGGTATTCATCCTTTAAACGAAGCTTTACCTTACCGGAAACCGTAGATGATGATAATATCCAGGCAAACTACAACGAGGGTATTTTAAGCCTCCGGCTTCCCAAGAAGGAAGAGGCAAAACAAAAACCCACAAGGACTATCAAAATTTCTTAATTCTAAATGAAATTAGGGGACCTCATTCATAGGTCCCCTTTTCTAAATGTTTGTTGATCCAAACTACAGAAGGTATACTACCCAATAGCACAATCTAGACACACCCCTCTTTTTAACAATTTTCAACCTGTCATATGGTTGGTTTTTAGCATTTTGGTAAATTTTTTGAGGGATTCCTATTGAAATAATGTGTAACTAAAACTGAGTGAAAATGAAAAAATTGGCAATTCTTTCGTTAGCAGCATTTTTGACCACAAGTTGCAAAGGTCAAGAGAACAAAAAAGATGATATTCAACACCTAGATAGCACCGAACTACTAGTTGAACAGCCAAAAGGCAGGTGGAAAGTCGATAAGAAATTTGATAAACAAGGGAACCTTATACAGTATGATTCTATTTATTCATGGTCATCCTACGGGGATTTGAACAGCAGGATTAAGCAGAATCCCGACAGCCTATTGCAATCTTTCCGATCCAAGTTTTACAGAAATTTTTCGGATATAGATACCCCACGGTTCGGGGACCTATTCGCTAAGGACTCGCTTTTTGCCCAGCAGTTTTTCGACGACGACTTTTTCAATAGTCAATTTGGAAAAGATTTTATGGATATCGACAAGATTCGGGAACAAATGGAATCTATGCAACAAAAATTTCTGGAAAGGTACCAGTCGGAGTACGAATCATTGGAGAACGAAAATCCTAAGGATATCGAATAAGCGTCCTTTGAATTGAAAGTTTTATATCATAAATCCCGCTTAACCAATCCAATAATAGGGTAGGTGACCTCTTGTTGAAATTGCGTGAGGGATAGTAGCGGTTACCCCGCAGTGCAACGAGGAGTAAAAGCGAATAGCCCGACCCGTAGGGACACGCCCTATAAACCTACCTATACCATCTTGGCAAATGGAATTAGCGATGTCTGAAAATAGTTAATACCCAAGTCATTGGCCAGGGTTTGCAATCGTAAACCAAGGTTTTTTAAATTAGTTTTTGTACTTTTAAAAGACCTCCACCAATCGCTCTAATAATAACAGACTATGAAGACAACAAGCGTAAAAGCATACGGTACGGAAGCTGCCGATGCCGATTTAAAGCAATTACTAATTAGTAGGAGGTTGGTGACCGCAAAGGATGTGGAGATCGATATCCTGTATTGTGGAGTATGTCATTCCGATTTACATTTTGCCCGTAACGACTGGGGATTTAGTGTATACCCAGTGGTGCCAGGTCATGAAATTGTAGGTAAGGTAAGACAGGTAGGCGCAGCTGTAAGTAATTATAGAAAGGGCGATATAGTGGCCGTAGGTTGTTTGGTAGATTCGTGTCGAAAATGTGATAATTGCAAAAATGATTTGGAGCAATATTGTCCAGAATGGGTGGGTACCTATGGTGGGCACGATAAATATTCTGGGACACATACCTATGGCGGATATTCAGAAAGTATTGTGGTGGATGAGGATTTTGTACTCAAAATACCCGAAAATCTTGATCTTGCAGGTATCGCTCCAGTCTTATGTGCTGGGATTACCACTTGGTCTCCATTAAGACATTGGAAAGTTGGAAAAGATAGTAAAGTGGCGGTTGTTGGCCTAGGTGGACTGGGCCATATGGCTATAAAACTAGCGGACGCCCTAGGTGCGCACGTCACCTTGTTTTCTAGATCGCCAGATAAAATTAAGGATGGATTGGCTTTGGGGGCAGACCAGGTAATTATATCTACCGATAAAGCGCAAATGGCTAAGGCAATAGGACATTTTGATTTGATCATCGATACTGTCCCCTACAAACATGATATTAATCCGTATATAAACACTTTAAACACCAATGGCACCTTGGTCATGGTGGGCTATTTAGGGCCATTGGATCCATTTCTTAATACCGTGCCTATGATTATGGGTCGTAAATCTGTTGCAGGGTCTTTAATAGGTGGTATTGCGGAAACTCAAGAATTACTAGATTTCTGTGGAAAGCACAATATTACTTCAGATATTGAGGTTATTAATATTCAAAATATTAATGAGGCGTATCAACGCATGCTCAAAAGCGATGTCCATTATCGGTTTGTAATTGATATGAAGTCACTTAAAGCCTAAAGGTGTTCCCTACTAGGGTAGTAAAATAATTTTAATTTCTTATTTTTTGGGCGTTCCCTCCTTCGTCGGGCGGGCCCTTGGCTATATCCCTTGCCATGCTTCAGGGATGCCGCCGCGGTCCATGCCTATCGGCATGCAAGCCTAACGCGGACTAAATTGACTGTATTTCAATGGATTTTTAAACTAGGAAAAGAAATAAATAAATTTCCTATAATTCCCGACTTGCTAGTTGCGAGGAGTTTATCTTTGCAAAAAAAATATTTCATGTTAAAACAGTTTTCAGATTTCGGTATCAATGAACAATTACAGCAAAGTTTAGTCGATTTACAAATTTCTGTTCCTACGGATATTCAAGAAAAAACGATTCCGGTTGTTCTAAATCGAAAAGAAGATGTTGTTGTTTTAGCAAAGACAGGAACTGGAAAAACGGCTGCTTTCGGACTGCCCTTACTGCAATTAATGGATTTAAAAAACTCCGATGTACAGGCGCTAATATTGGCACCTACAAGGGAGCTGGGACAACAGATATTTGCCAATTTGGTGTCTTTTGCAACCCATAGTCCAGAAATATCCATTGCCTCCGTATGTGGTGGTATCCCCATAAAACCGCAAATAGAGCGATTAAAAACGGCAACTCATATCGTAGTTGCTACCCCTGGGCGTTTGGTCGATTTAATTAAACGCGGTTCTATCAACGTTAAAAACCTAAAGTATTTGGTCTTGGATGAGGCCGATGAAATGGTAAGCGCCTTAAAAGAAGAGGTAGATACTATCATAAAAGAAATTCCTAAATCTAGGAGAACCTTATTGTTTACGGCTACCATGCCAGGAACCATTAAGCAATTGGTCCAAAATTATATGTCGAAACATGTGGTGCATATAGAGGCGGACATGGAAACTATTGGTCACCAAGGGATAGACCATCAATATGTGGTTGTGGATCCCATAGAAAAATTAGAGGTATTACTTCATTTTTTGAGTTCCAAAGAAGGTGAGCGCGGAATTATATTTTGTAAAACTAAAGCTGCCGTTAATAAACTGGCAAAAAACCTAGCGATTAACAAGATCTCTTCTGGTGCCATCCACGGTAGTTTGACCCAAGCTATACGTGATCGTATTATGGGGCAATTCAGGGAAGGACATATAGATATTCTAGTGGCTACTGATTTGGCAGCACGTGGTATTGATGTAAAAGAGATCTCCTACGTTGTAAATTATCATTTACCGGACACTTATGACACTTATGTGCATAGAAGTGGACGAACGGCTAGGGCAGGAGCAAAGGGACTTTCTTTAACGGTATTACAACAAGAAGAAGTTCATGAAATTTCTGATTTTGAACGGGAATTGGGAATTACTTTTAATCAGGTTGTAAAAGCGGACGCACAAAGTATTGAAGAGAATAACGGTTTAATTTGGGCCAAGAAAATATTTAGGACCAAACCCAATCGGGAGGTATCTGAAGATTTTAAGGCTAAAGTAAAAACAATTTTTCATCATTTAACAAAAGAGGAGCTAGTAGATAAAATATTGGCAAATTACTTAGCGCAGTCCAGTACAGTAACAGCAAAACCTGAAGCGCCGAAAAAGAATAAAAAGAAATAATTAGAATGGCAAATAACATAAAAAATCAAGAGGATATTTTATCAAAATTAAATATCCTTACGCTGAATCCCATGCAAGAGGAGGCTATTTCTGTAATAGAAAACACTACAAATACGATCATATTATCGCCTACGGGAACAGGAAAAACATTGGCTTTTTCTTTACCCTTGTTAAAATTCTTAAACCCCGAATCCATAGAGGTTCAAGCATTAATACTGGTGCCGTCAAGAGAGTTGGCCATACAAATAGAACAGGTCATTCGTTCCATGGGCTCTGGCTTTAAAGTAAATGCGGTTTATGGGGGTAGGCCCATGTCTAAGGACAAAATTGAAATAAAACACACACCTGCTATATTAATTGGGACCCCAGGGAGGATATTGGATCATTTTGAAAGCGATCGCTTTTCAAAAGCAAGTATTAAAACCCTCATTTTGGATGAGTTTGACAAGTCGTTGGAAGATGGTTTTGAAGAGGAAATGAAAGCCATTATAAGTCAGTTACCCAGCGTAAACAAACGTATTTTAACCTCTGCTACCCATTCCGTGGCCGTACCAGGTTTTGTACGATTGGATAAACCGACCATAGTTAATTACTTAAAAGAAAAAACAGTTTCAAAATTAGCTATTAAAACGGTGGTTTCCCCAGATAAGAACAAACTGAAAACCTTGTTGGGTCTGGTACAACATATTGGTAATGAACCTGGAATTATTTTCTGTAATGTAAGGGAGAGTATAGACCAGGTGAGTACTTTTTTGAAGCGGAATAAAATTGGGCATGCCTGTTTTTCCGGTGGCATGGAGCAAAAGGACCGAGAGCGGGCCTTAATTAAATTTAGAAATGGAACTTGCCAAGTATTAATTGCTACAGATTTGGCGGCTAGGGGTATAGATATCCCGGAAATGAAATATATTATCCATTATGAATTGCCACGACATGAAGAGGAGTTTATTCATAGAAACGGGAGAACGGCTAGGGTCAATTCAAAGGGAACAGCTTACGTATTAAAATGGGAAAACGAATTGTTGCCCGAATTTATTAAAAATGTTAAGGGCATCAACATTTCCAAAAAAGCACCCCATAAGCCACAATTCTGGGAAACTTTGTTTGTTTCTGGGGGACGAAAAGATAAAATTTCCAAAGGGGATATTGCAGGTTTATTTTTTAAACAAGGTGATATCAATAAAGATCAATTAGGGACCATTGAGCTTAAACAAGATTGTGCTTTTGTTGCCATTCCTTTGGCTATTGCTGATGAGTTGGTGGAAAAACTGAACAATACCAAATTAAAGAACAAAAAGGTACGTGTAACGGTGTTATAATTATGGAGAAATAGCGATCTTAAGGGATATTAAAGCTTTAGTAATTTTTAAAACCCAAAAAATAAAAGGCTTCCTCAAAAATTAATCGATTTAAAGTCAACAAATATGGTGTCATATTAAGGAAGCTAATTAATCGACTTATAGAATTAAAATAGAGAAACTATCGCATTAATCTTAATCAGCCATTTACATTGATCATCTATGATACTATCATAATAGGCGGGGGACAAGCGGGACTTTCCGTCGCCTATTTTTTAAGAAGGAGTTCTTTGGAGTATTTAATTTTGGACAATCAAAAAAAGCCAGGAGGGGCTTGGTTGGAGACTTGGGAGAGTTTACAATTATTTTCCCCAACTCAATTTAGCTCTATATCGGGTTGGCAAATGCCGAAAAGTAAAGGAGAATACCCTACAAAAAAAGAATTTATCGACTATCTCAACGCCTATCAAGAGCGTTATGATTTTCCTGTTCAAAGAAATACAGCGGTAATCCAGGTAGAAAAAGAAAGTGGAATTTTTAAAATAGTAACGAATAGGGGTGTTTTTCATGCAAAAACTGTGGTAAGTACTACGGGAACGGCTAAAAATCCTTTTGTCCCCAACTATCCAAATCAAAGTGATTTTGAAGGGACGCAACTACATTCAGTGGAATATAGAAATCCAATGATATTTAATGGAAAGAAAGTACTTGTAGTGGGTGGAGGTAATTCTGGAGCACAAATTTTATCAGAGGTGTCTAAGGTCGCCGAAGCTAAGTGGGTTACGTTAGAACCACCCCAATTTATGCCAGAAGATATAGATGGACGCTATTTATTTAATCAAGCTAATTCTAGTTACCTCGACAATAATACTCAGAACTTTGAGGAAGAAGTTTCATTAAGTGATATTGTTCAGGTGGAAAGCGTAAAAGAGGGATTAAAAAGGGGGATTTATAAAGCTGTAAGACCGTTTCATTCTTTTTATAAACATGGGGTTATCTGGCAAAACGGAGAAAAGGAAGTGTTCCACGCGGTGATCTGGTGCACCGGTTTTAGAGCCAATCTTCAACACTTAGAAGCCTTGAATATTATTGAAGATAACCGCGTTAAGACTAAAAACACTCGTTCCCTAAAAGAACCAAACCTTTGGTTGGTGGGCTATGGCAAGTGGACAGGTTTTGCATCAGCTACCATTTACGGGGTAGGGAAGACTGCGAGAGCAACCGCTAATGAAATACGAGCACATTTTAAAACGGAATCTTAATCTCAAAATTATCAAGTTTTTATATAATTGCCTTTTAATTCCAGAAGATTAATTCTTTACTTATTTTGTCTACTCTCTAATAAAATGGGTAGTTCGTCGAAAAACGAGAAAATTGGGTAGGGTATAATCGTTCTCAGTTGTTAAAAACGGTAATACCTCTTTATTAGGGGTGAGAATTTTAATATTAATCATAAAAATTAAACAGATGAAATTTAACTTTTTTTCAATTGTACTCGTTGCTTTTAGCACCTTTATTATTGGATGCTCTGATAACAACGATAATAAAAATGATTTTGGACGGCTCACGGTTAATCTAACCGATGCTCCTTTTCCTCATGACCTAGTAGCGGAAGCCAACGTGACTGTTTTTAAGGTCGAAGCCCGTTATAAAGGAGGTTTAGAATTAGGTGCCCAAGCGATCGATAGCAACCCTGCTACCATGAAAACCGAACAGGGAAATCACTTTGTTATACTAATGGAAGAGGAAGTGCAGGTAAATCTTTTGGACCTTACCAATGGTATTACCAAGAATCTTGTAGATACAGAAGTACCCGCAGGATATTATGATTTAATCCGCGTTTATGTGAGAGGGGTCAATGTAGTGCTTACAAACGGGACTACCTACGATCTAAAGGTTCCAAGTGGAGCCCAATCTGGAATAAAAATATTTATTAAACCCGGACTTGAGGTTAAAGGTGGACTTTCAGCGGATCTTTTACTAGATTTTGACGTAAGTAGTTCTTTTGTGGCAAAGGGCAATTCCGAAGACTTAAATAATATTACCGGATTCAACTTTAAACCTGTTATTAAAGCAAGTAATTTATCCACTGCAGGAACGCTTATGGGCGTTATTTCAGAAATTAAGGACGATGCAGCAGTTGGTGTTGAAGGGGCTCAAGTAGCGATTTTTGCTGCCGACACTTTAAATACCACTACTTTTTCCGATGTTGCTGGTAGTTATATGATTATGGGGTTAGATGCAGGCTCCTATACCATAGAAGTTGAAAAAGAAGCCTATTTAAAACAAACTACACAAGAGGTCCAAATAAACGCTGGCAATAAGACGGTTAAAGACTTTGAGTTGGTATTGGAATAATAAGATAGTATAAAATTTAGTTGAGAAGCGGGATAAATATCCCGCTTTTTTTGTTCCAAAATATTCGTATTGTAAGGATTTACCCCCTACAGCGTATAAATAGCAGTAAATACTACCCACGGCGGTATTAAAATCATAGGTCTTTATTATTTAAGGAATACTAGGAGCTGGTATTAGGCAATTTGTTCTCAATACAGGCTCCTTTTTATAAGGCGTCGCCCAGTTTTATTTTCCTAGTGGCATACCCAAAGAATTATTGTAACTTAAAAACGAATTACAATGAAATTGGAATATGAAATACTTTCGAATTTTTAGTGCCTTTCTGCTTTTTACGATGATTGCTTGCAATCCTAGTACAAAACAAAAAAATAAAGCTAAATCACTAGTAGCACGGAGTATCCCCAAGGTTGTGACCGCCGATATTGAGGAAGGCATCAAAGCTAATATCGCCAAAAAAGTGGTAGAAGGAGACGGCTATTTTAATATGACAACAGAAGGGAATGACCTGCGCCTACAATTGGTACGTGTTCATACCGAATACCTTTCAAATTTGGGCCCCCAACGTCATTTTGCCTGTGTTGACCTGGCTGATATAAGTGGGGATGTCTATGATGTAGATTTTTTCTTGGAGGGAGACCCAGGTAACATGACCGTTACTGAAACCACCTTACACAAGCTTAATGGGAAGCCTTTTTACACCTGGAAACAGCGAAAGGATAAGACCTGGTATAGAATGCCTGTCCAAGATGCGTCACCAGATTTGCTAGGGGTAATTGAAGGAGAGGACAACTTTGAGTTTCATTATGAAGTTACCCTTCCGGAAATAAAAAAATCAGCTAAAATTTGGATTCCTGTTCCCCAGACAGATCGCTTTCAAACAGTTAAACTAGTATCTCTGGAAGCTCCAACAGCGCATAGGATCCTGGAAGAAAAGAACAACGGAAATTCTATTTTATATATGGAGCTTTCTCCGGAACATAGTGGAGAGAAATTAGCACTTGTCTACGATGTGGAAAGGCGTGAAAAAAAACCTTATGAAGAAGCTGCGTCCCCTACTAAATATCTTAATGCCAGCTTACTGATGCCTGTCGGAGATCGATTTCAGATACTGGCAGATTCTATTATTGGCAATAAACGTAGCGAAGGCACTATTATGCAGGCAAGGGCTTTGTATGATTATGTGATCGATAATATGCGTTATATAAAAGCGGGTAAATACGGCACTGGCGATGCTGTTTACGCATGTGATGCCCTTACTGGTAATTGCACTGAGTTTCATTCGCTCTTCATATCCCTGGCTCGATCTGCGGGAATACCATCACGGTTTGCCGTTGGGGCTTCCATCCCATCAGATCGTGACGAAGGAGGGATTGATGGATATCACTGTTGGGCAGAATTTTATGCGGAGGGAAAATGGTGGCCTGTAGATATCAGTGAAGGCAATAAATATACGGCCCTCGCCACCTATTACTTTGGTCGACACCCTGCTAATCGTATCGAATTCAGTCGGGGACGGGATCTACACATAGAACCTGGACCTTCTTCTGGACCCATAAATTTTCTGGCATATCCAATCATGGAAATAGGAACAACCCCAGCATTTCCAAAAACGTTCTTTTCATTTCATAGAAAAGCAACAAATCTAGTAAGCCTACGCTAAAACGCACTTCCTTGACTAATTCTAGCCTTCAGGATGCTCAGTAGTATCTTTATCCTTAGTTGGATGTTCATCAGCATCTTTAGTGGGATGCTCATCGCCATCTTTAACGTGGTGTTCTTCACCTTCAGGATGTTCTGACTGCATTTCCGTGTTTTCCTTCTTTTTCTGATCTCTACAAGAGCTCAAGGTGCCGGCGGCAACGAAGAAGAAAAGAAGCAATATCAAAGAAAAATATTTAAATTCTTTTAATCGGTTCATAATCTTAGTTGTTTTAATAAATGTGGATTAAACTTCCTAGTTGAAAAATCAGGCTAAACTAGAACTAAGTGCTTGATTCATATAAATATAGCAAATTATCTCCCAATTGCATTAATTAACCCCAATTTTATACCGTTTATTCTATTGGACAGTTGCACGGACAACGGGGGAAATTCATTAAACTGATTATTTACATGGACTTCCTATTAGAATTTAAAAGGTGGTCTGTATAAGTTTTTCGGCCGCAGGCATCTACCATTGCGAAGGAGGTTAGGAGAGTAGTACGGTTACCTGAACACATTCTATAAGCATTGAGGTAGGGATTTTGATTACATTTATAAGTAATAGCTCACTAAGCCTCTTGGTTAGCAGGGAGTATCACATGGAACGCAGCACCCTTCTCTTTCTCCGAGACTGCAAAGATTTCCCCGTTGTGGTTATCGGTGATCTTTTTGGCAATGGAAAGGCCTATTCCCGAACCTGCATAATCACTGTGTTGGCCTAGGCGTTGGAAAATAAGGAATAGTTGTTCCCCTTGCTTTTGATTGAAACCGATGCCGTTATCCCTTATTATTAACTCATGGTAGGAACGCTGTGGCAGAAGGGTTGGATATTTTTCAATTTCTTTTTTGGGAAAAGGGCGCGAAAGTATTTCGACTACAGGTGGAACACCTTCCCTCGAAAATATGAACGCATTCCCTACAAGGTTATAAAATAACTGCTGCATCTGCAGGGGTACGGCATCCAGAACAGGGAGCGGTCCAATTTTCAGTTCACCCCTCTTTTGTTCTATAAGCAGTTTTAAATCCAATTGGGTATCCTCTAAAACTTTATTCAAGTCAGTCTGCTCAAACGGCCCGCCGTATTGCGAAAGTCGAGCATAGTCCAGCAGCCCTGTAACAAGACTGGACATCCCTTCCGCGGATGAAGCAATCTTTTTAAGAATTTTCTGGTCCTCTGCCGCCCCGAATGCCCCTTTTTTTATTAAACGGTCAGAATAGTTGATTATATTCTCTAACGGCTCCTGCAGTTCATGACTGGCCATGTGGACATAGCGGTCCAGTTTATGGTTGTTTTCGTTGAGCTTCGCTATAGTGTTTTTATAGCTTTCAGTCATTTTTCTTGCGGTGACGTCCTCTATTGATAACAGGATCGATTTTCCGTATTTAGTATCCCGTACAATCTCCCTTGCGTTGAACATAAACGTCCATTCCCCACCAGATGGAGACTGGAGAACTATTTCTTCATCAACGATACGTTCCTTTTGTGGAAGCACATTTTGAAGCAGGAAATGCAACTCTGGATTATCCCAAATTTTATCCTGTACCTTAAAGAAATGTCTTCCCTCTATTTCATTTTTGTTCACGTTAAACCGCTTGTAGTAGGAGGCATTTGCAGACTGTATTGTGAAATCACTTTGGAGCACTACGAACGGCTCCCTAAGGTTTGCGATTACTGCGTTTAAATAGTCCATGGTAACATTCTGCTCTTCCTGCTTTTCCAGCAGTTCGCGGTTTACCAAAATAATCTCCTCGTTGATGGACTGTAGTTCTTCCTTGGATGTTTCCAATTCCTCATTAAGACTCTGCATCTCCTCATTACTACTCAACATTTCCTCGTTGGCACTTTGCAGTTCTTCATTGTATGCGTCTTGATCCTCGTTAATTACGCGCATATCATCACGTGCCTGTTCCAGTTCTCTTTCCATGGACGCAATGTGCTTCTGTAAGTTATTTTTACTTAAGGAGGTAAAGGTTGGCTTCAGCTTTTCCCAAGTCCTATCCAAAAAAGAAGAATGTCCAGATTTTTTTTGGAACAGGATAAGATAGTAGGGGTCTACAATATCATTTAGTGGCACAATTTCTATAGTAACCGAGAATTCTTCCCTGTCAATTTTCATAGGAATACCTTCCTTGATTACCGGCTCCAGGGATTCCTTTGCCTTGTGAATAGCGGTGCGCAGTTCAAAGGCCAATTCCTTGTGTACCATCTTCATCAGTTCATGGCCAGGTTTGCCAACGTATGGCTCTAAAAATGGGGCAATGCTCCCCTTAATATGTACGACTTCCATATGCCCATCTACGATGACGCCCACGGGAGTATATTTAGAGATCAGGGTAGATTCTGCACTTTTCAAGAAATCTGTTTGAGAAGCTCTAGTAGAAATTTCTGCTGCTCTTATTGGAATTTTTTTACTATATCCTGACCCGTGGGAAACCTGCAGAAAACGGCCAGAGCCAGGCTTACGCGAATAGATTTTCCTTCCCTTGGAATATGGCACGAACAGATCTGAGGGGGTGCCTATGCTCTCTGACCTACCAATAAGTAGGTACCCATGTTCTTGGAGGGCGTAATGGAAGGTAGCAAGCACCTTTTTCTGTAAAAAAGGATCCAGATAGATAAACACATTTCGGCAACTCACCAGATCTAATCTTCCGAATGGTGGATCCTTTAGAAAATTATGGATAGAGAACACAATAGTATCCCTAATAGGCTTAACCACCTGATAATTTCCATCAGTCTTGATGAAATAATCCTCGAGCTGCCATTCTGAAAGTGGTTTCACCTCGGAAGGACTGTAAATACCAGTACGTGCCTTGTTTATGGCGGTCTTAGAAATATCCGTAGCAAATATCTGAATCTTTGTCCTGTGCAGGTTATATCCAGCTGTAAGTCCGCCAAAAGCATCAAAAAGTCCAATGGCAAGGGAGTACGCCTCTTCCCCAGTGGAACAAGCGGGAATCCAAATTCGGATGGGCGTATCCGGGCCATGATCTTCTAAAAACTTAGGAAAGACCGTCTTACCCAGTTCCTCGAAAACTTCTGGATCACGGAAAAAGGAGGTTACTTTAATAAGAAGGTCTTGGAACAGGGATTCTTGTTCGGTCTTGTTTACCCTAAGAAATTCAAGATAATCGGAATGGATTTCCATTTGGCAGATTGCCAATCTGCGATTGATACGCCGTAGAATAGTCGGCTCTTTGTAATAGCTAAAGTCGACCCCACTATGTTGCTCTACAACGGAAAGAATTTTTTTGATATGGTCTTTATCCGATACAGATTTTTGGTTTACCTCATCATTGGAAGCAGTTCCATAAAGGCTGTACACCTGAATAAGTTTTGAGGGGATTTCCTCAACGGGAAGGACAAAGTCTACGACCCCAGCTTCGATGGCGTTTTTGGGCATGCCCTCCCATGTTGCAGACCTAGGGTCCTCGGCAAAGGTAAGTCCGCCGTGTTCCTTGATTTCTCTTAGGCCAACTGTTCCGTCCCTTGCGGTACCTGAGAGTACAACCCCTATTGCAAAGGCTCCGTGCACTTTGGCTAAAGAAATGAAGAATAAGTCTATAGGCATGTTGGGAGTATTCTTTTTACGGGGGGAAAGTTTTAACCAATGGTCTGTTACTTCCAATATTTTATTTTCGGGGATCACGTAGATGTGATCCGGTTCTACTTCACAGTCATCGGTAATACTCTGTACAGGAATAGTGGTAGACCTGCTGAGGATCTCTGGGAGTATGCTCTCATGGGAAGCTGAGAGGTGTTGCACTAAAATATAGGCCATTCCAGAATTAGGAGGAACGGCTTTAAGAAATTTTTTAAAGGAATCTATTCCTCCCGCCGATGCCCCGACCCCAACCAATGGAAATTTTTCCTGGGTTGTGTTTGATCTCATTATTTAGTGTTTTAACCTTTCGGGGACTACCTGTAAGTTAGCTAATTTCTTTCAGAAACAGGAAGATTATGGAATAATCTTTTAGGCAAAGGAGAAGGGTTAAATACATCAAGACTACTTTTTTTAAAATTATTAATTCCTGCTTTTCACCACCCTGTCTCTTCTTAAAATATTGTTAAAAAAATAGCGTGTTTATCGTGGTAAAAGGTTGAATCTAAAATTGAAAACCTTGAAAACAAGCTCAATTTTATTTTTCGACATACATAATTTAACCATAAATAAGCACTCAAAATTGCTTATCTTTATATACCACAATTTAACATATAGTTTAAACTGAAGTGAATTATAATAATTCCGCTTCAAAAATGCCTTACACCATGAAAATACCTGTTTTTAAAATAGTGATGGCATTGACCCTAATGCTTTCCTTTACAACAACTAGCGCCCAAATTAAAAACGCAACTATAGAAACCGTATTGATTTTCGGTAACTGTGACAGGTGTAAAAGTAGCATTGAAGCAGCTGGAAATATTAAAAGAAGAGCTTCGGTAGATTGGGACAAAGACACAAGAATGGCAACTTTAACTTATGATGCCCTTCAGACCAATCAAGATGAAATTTTAAAGCGAATCGCACTAGCTGGTTACAATAATGAAAAATACTATGCTCCAGAGGATGCCTATTCAAAACTTCCGGAATGTTGTCAATATGATAGCGCTAAAAAAACAATTGCCAAAGTTGAAGCTTTGGGATTGAATACCAAGGATGATGCAATCCAAAATTCAAATGAAGAAATTTGGGATGCCAATCAATTAAAGTCGGTTTTTGATCGCTATTTTTCACTTAAAGACGCATTGGTAAGTTCAGATGCTAATACCGCATCCCAGAGTGCAGCAAAGTTACTAGCTGTTTTAAAGGAAGTCAAAATGCAATCATTACCAATGGAGGTACATATAGAATGGATGAAAGTGAGTAAGGATTTGATAGCCAACACCTTGCAAATAACAACTACTAAAGCCATTGACGAACAAAGGCAGCAATTTATGTCACTTTCTAAAAATATGTTTTCATTAATGAAAGTTTCAAAATCAGAAACGCCTATCTATTACCAATTTTGTCCTATGGCGAATAATGGAAAAGGAGCCAATTGGTTAAGTAAGGAAAGTACCATTAAAAACCCCTATTACGGCTCACAAATGCTAAACTGCGGCAAAACAGTAGAGACTATAAAATAAATGAATCGCTATATCAAAAACAGGGTACGTAGTCGCTGTAAGATGTTGGTGAAGTCCGAGTTAAAAAAGTTAGGAGTGACCATGGTAGCAGGGAGTTTATATCCTGTTATCACCAATGATCACAGCTTTGGCGATTAGCGTATACTCGGTTTCCGTCATTAATAATATACTGCACCTAAAGTCCTAATAAATTTAAAAATGGATTATATAAAAAAATTAATGCTTATAGTACCCACCTTATTTTGTGTATCCACCATGAGTTCCCAAAATATTGTACGCTACGATCTGTACGTTAGGGATACGGTAGTTAATTTTTCAGGGAAAGAAAAACGTGCCATTGCCGTAAATGGACAAATACCTATGCCTACGCTTACTTTTACAGAGGGAGATATCGCAGAAATTTATGTTCACAACGAATTAAAAGAAGGCACATCCTTACACTGGCATGGTGTTTTCCTTCCCAATAAAGAAGATGGAGTACCCTTTCTGACACAAATGCCCATTAGTCCAAATACCACTCATAAATATACCTTTCCGATCATTCAAAGTGGAACTCATTGGTATCATAGTCACAGCGGACTCCAAGAACAAATAGGTATGTATGGTTCGCTTGTGCTAAATAAAAAAAAGGACGATCCTACTTTCAGGAAAGGAATTGACGATTTACCCGCTGTTCCGGTTATTTTAAGTGAATGGACAGATATCGATCCCGAAAATGTGCATCGTATGTTGCACAACGCCAATGACTGGGCAGCTATTAAAAAAGGAACCACCCAAAGTTATGCCGAAGCCATTAGAGAAGGACATTTTAAAACCAAATTAAACAACGAGTGGAAACGGATGTTGGCAATGGATGTTAGCGATGTGTATTATGACAAATTCCTGATCAATGGCAAAAATGAAAGTCAGTTAACCCAATTTATAGGTGGTGATAAAGTACGATTACGCATTTCAAACGGCGGAGCTTCATCTTATTTTTGGCTCACCTATGCTGGGGGTAAAATAACTGTTGTTGCCAATGATGGGAACGATGTAGAACCTGTAGAAGTAAATAGATTGATTATAGGAGTTTCTGAAACCTATGATGTTATTGTTTCCATTCCGGCAAATGACACTTCCTACGAATTTTTGGCCACTCCAGAAGATCGAACTAATGCTGCGTCGATCTTTATAGGCAATGGCATTCGCCAATTAAAAAGTAGAATGCCAAAGCTGAAATACTTTGAAGGCATGAAAATGATGAACGGCATGATGAATATGGATGGAAGTATGGATGATATGGGAATGGAAATGAGCCTTCAGCAAATGGATATGAATGCTGTAATGTACCCAGAAATCATCGGAAGCAAAGAAGATAAGCAAAGTGCCAAAATGAAAATGGAAGGTGAAATGGACCATTCCAAACACAATATGGGGCCCACAGACGATTTGGTGACCCTTAATTATGCGATGCTGAAGGCGCCACAGTCAACAACACTTCCAAAGGATGCTCCTGTTAGAGAATTGCGTTTTGAACTTTCAGGAAATATGAATCGCTATGTGTGGAGTATGGACAATAAAGTGCTTGCAGAAACTGATAAAATTCTAATTAAAAAAGGAGAAAATGTGCGCATCGTGCTATATAATGGTTCTATGATGCGGCATCCAATGCACTTGCACGGACACGACTTTAGGGTGTTAAATGGGCAAGGTGACTATGCGCCACTTAAAAATGTATTGGATATTATGCCAATGGAAACCGACACTATAGAATTTAATGCCAATACAGAAGGGGATTGGTTTTTTCATTGTCATATATTATACCATATGATGGCAGGAATGAACCGTGTTTTTAGTTATGAGGAACAAGCTCCAAACCCATATTTACCCAATAAGGAATGGGCTTATAAAAAATTGCAAAGAGAGAGCAATGAGTTTCATTTGATGGCTGAGAACGATTTTGCTAGTAATGGGAATGATGGGATGGTTATGTTAGGAAATACACGGTGGAGTATAGGTGCAGAATGGCGTTTGGGATATCATGATGATCACGGTTATGAAAGTGAAATCCATTTTGGAAGATATATAGGAAAAAATCAGTGGTTTATGCCTTTTGTAGGTTTTGATTGGCGGTATAGAAAATTGGGACATAATGAAATTGAAAAGAATATTTTCGGACAGGCAAATACTAAAGATCAAAGAGCAGTTATGAGTGTTGGTGCCGAATATACCTTGCCCTTACTCATCATTGCGCAAGCAGAAGTGTTTTCTGATGGTAATGTACGTTTTCAGTTGATGCGGGAAGATATTCCTATTTCTAAACGTTTGCGGATGAGTTTTATGGTGAATACAGATAAAGAATATATGGGAGGTTTTAAGTATATACTAACGCGACATATGGGTTTAACCACGCATTACGATAGTGATATGGGGTTAGGGGTTGGAATAGGGCTAAATTATTAATAATGCATTTTTTATACTGTAAATAGTTGATCAAATAAGTATGAAGTCGATTGATAAAAAGATTTTAGTTACCGGTGCTACTGGAAAGGTAGGGCAGGCTTTTATTAATGCCTTTCTAAATGACCCAAATCAAAAAGGAACCATAAGAGCCCTCTGTCATCGGCGCCATTTACTTCCCAATGCTCGTTTGGAGGTTGTTCAGGGCTCTATATCTGACCAGGAAACGATACAAAAGGCCATGAAAGACGTTACCCACGTGGTTCACTTGGCAACCCCCAAGGAAGATCCTAAAACCATTATAGACGTTGCTATAAAGGGATTATTCTGGTTACTGGAAAGTTGTAGGAAATCCGATAGTTTCAAACGTTTTATAGTAATAGGGGGAGATGCATCTGTGGGACATTATTTTTATCCATACAAGGACCCGATTACTGAGCAGCAGGCCCATGCAGCCTATCCTGGATGCTATGCCTTGTCTAAAGTTCTTGAGGAAACCATGCTGCAACAATATTTTGTGCAATACGATCTTGATGGCACTTGTCTTCGTGCTTCTTGGATCATGGAGGGGGACGATTTAAAGAGGCATCTCCATTTTGGGACTCAGGTATTTGGTGTACCGGAATGGCACAAAATAGTGAAGCCTCAAACCGCGGTGGAATATGAAAAAGAGAATATCGTTCCACTTATGCTCGATGTTAACGGAAGTCCGTTGAAAAGAAATATGGTGCATCTGAACGACCTTGTTGCCGCTATTTGCCTCTCCTTAGATCACTTGGAGGCCAAACAACAAACTTTTAATATCTCCATGGAGGAGCCATTTGATTATGGGAAAGCTGCCAATTACCTCTTAAAAACCCGCAAGATTAAATCGGTCCCGATACAAACGGAATACTATTCCACTTGGCTAGACATCAATAAAGCAAATTTTTTACTTGGATGGCGACCAGTATACGGATTGGAACAAATGATAGAGGAAGCGTGGGAGTACTAATTTTATCTGAACTGGACTAAGACAGCGTATTTGCAGTTAAATAATACAATAAGTACTTAGACGGAGATATGGATAAGCTAATTAAAAAATTATGGACATTATTTCAGAATAAGCAAGATGGCATTTACAATGGACCCCTTTAATGATGTGAAAATTTCATTTTAGAAAAATAGTGGGTCATTAGGCTGCTCTTTTTTTTTATGTAAACACTTTACCAGATCGCGATATTTACTATCAGTCAATTCACTGTTTTCCAATATATTAACCATTCAACTATTCCACCCTTACTTCATTTATACATTAATTACTACCAATTATACAAATTAGTTTCCTACTCTATAATAGTGTTTGTACATTTAGTCTGTTCCCCTGCTGAAACTTTGTTCAACTCTAAATTCTAAGTTATGCCGGGACCTGCTATACACCATCTAATTGCAAAAGAGCTCAAACAACGAATTCAGTCCGGCAATGGACTAGGCAATGAAGCGGACTACGGGAAACTTCAGGATCTGTTGAATAAAAGTGAGAATTTTCCCTACCTATTTCTGGGGTGCCAGGGCCCTGATTTTCTTTTTTTTAATACCAAGGACTGGACGGGACTACCGCTAGGGGATGCCGCTAAACTCTATTTTGAAGTATATGATTTCATAGATGACATTGAGGAGACCTTAAAAAGCCTAGTGCCACAGCCAGTAATAGATGCCCTTGAGGCATTGGACACGGCTGCTGATGCTGTCGTTGAAAATTCTTCCACCCTCTCTGAACTCCAATCCCTGTTTGGAGATATGCAACAAGTGGTTGATGGCCTGCTGGCAAACCTCACCGAAATGGTGAAAAAATTCATCTCGGATTTTAATCTTTATGACCTTTTGGAACATCCTTATAGGGATGGGCAAACCAAAGGAGAATGGTGGTGGTTTGACGCCATGCACTACCGCAAAACAGGGCGCTTTGCCAAAGCTTTGGTAGATAAGACCAGTCCAGATTCTCCATTGCACCTTTATGCCTTGGGTTACCTGACCCATGTTACAGGAGACACGGTAGGTCATCCTTATGTAAATATAAATAGCGGTGGAGCCTACAGGACACAATCACAACGGCATAAAACTGGAGAAAATTTCCAGGATGTCTTCCATATGTTCCAGCATACTTCGGGTACTGATTGGAACCGCTCCCAACTTCATGCCTTCTATAACTTTAACTTTACAGGGACCATAGCCCCCATTGAAGCAGCAAACCCTGAACCTGATAAAAACACAAAACTCCCCGACGACCTTGCCAAGCTTATTTCGGAGACCATGAATGAGGTCTACAACTCCGGAGATGCAAACGATGATGAGTATGGACGCACCATCTCTAAAGAAGATGTGGATGCCGCCTATCGCTTATGGTATAAATGGTTGAGGTCTACTACGGAAACCGGAACCTTGCCAGAACCCGTACCATATTCCTTAACCGAGGAGTTAGAGGAAGTCTGGGAAACTGCTATGGATAATCTTGGGGACATTGGAGATTTCCTTGAAGACGCAGCGGATATAGCGGGAAGTTTTAATATCCTAGCCATTTTCATCATTCTGGCTGCTTTAATTATTGCCGCTGTGGCTGCCGCACTGGCCTTGATAGATGCGGTGTTAGGGGCGCTGACCACACTTACGGTGGCTGGTATCCGATATGCGGCTAGCCTTATTTACGAGCATTTATATAATGCTTTCCAGACCTTCAGACTTGGAATTTCCCTCAATGGACTGGCCTTCCCGATGACCGAACATATGAATGAAATCCGATTCAACCAGTTTAAAAACACCTCCTTTGACGATCCCTTTGGTTTTGACTCTAGGGACCTAAAAGGTACCTTGCCTAAATTAAAAGTGTTGCTGGATGGGGGAGGATTTCTAGATCAGCTTTTTCATAAAGAGAAGCATCTGGTGTATCCACCAACTTCTGAAACAGCTTCCGAGCCAGATGCGGCCATTGCAGGTCCAGATTCCTATTTCCAGGAAACTCCGTTGCATTATGCTTTTGGAGAAATTCCATTAGATCGCAAATTCATTGATTTTCTAACACAACTGGAAGGAGATGAGGAAAAGCTTACTGATTTCCTACAAACAGCAATTAAAGAAAAACGAGGAATACCTACGCTGGGAAATGCCATGGATCTTACCGAAGAACTCTATGATCGCCTAATTAAAGACAAGAAGATTCCAGAATTTAACCTAGATGCAGATCGTGGTTATGCCTATACTTGTTGGACACAGAAGGACGAATCCGGACCTAATCCTCCAGAAGCGCCCGAAGAGTTGTTACAGCATGATCAACAACAGAATGGACAACCCATCACTCCTGTGAATCTCGATTTTATAGGTCATTAATCCCACTTAATTCTAAATAAAATAAAGATGTCAGTAAATATTAAAAAAGCTGCTGGATATATAAGTAGTCTCAGAAAATCAAGGGAGGAGTACCTAAAAAAAGTACCTGGACGCCTTGCCAAAATCTATAGCGGAAAGGATAAAAATCCAAAGCCAGATTATTTCAGGGAAAGTTCCTTTCTTTATATACGTTCCTATAACGGTGATGTTGGAGTAAGGCCCTTCTCTGGGATTAATTTCTGGAATTCACCTGATATAACCATAAATCCAATCTCCAATGCAGGGATGAACACTACAGAGTTATATGCAGGGAATACCTACAATATACGCTGTCGCCTTAATAATAGAGGTGATTTGATGATTCCCTTTCCCAAAGTAGAGTTATTTCTGACCAATCCCAGTCTAGGCTTTAATACTACAGTTGGGGAACTTTTGGGTCTGACCCAATTACAGGGCTTACTGCTTCCAGCAAGCAATGGTGAGGCACAATTTACCTATACCGTTCCAGCCTCGGAGGCAGGTCACAAATGCTTGTTTGCTAGGACGTATTCATTTAGCCCACTAGATAAACCGTTCGACCTGCATGCTCTGGACCCTAGATTAGATAGGCACATCGGGCAAAAGAATCTCAATATCATTTCTCAGGGAAGTACCTATTCGTTTAATTTAGTGCACCAGCCCAATGCGATAGAAACTATTGAATTCCGACCAATGACAGTCAGGCACGTGACGAACCTTCAGCATCCAGCCCTTCAGAAAGTTAAAATTACAGCCTTGAAGGATAATAAGGCGTTGGCACAAATTAAGCTGGAGGTAGTCGCTAAAACCCCTCATAAAATAAACCTGACCAATGAAAAAGGGCTATGGCAGATTAGAACGAGCGGGAAGGGAATAAGTGTAGAAAAGCAAGGTGAAATCATTAAGAGTACCAATGCCATTCTAAAGGCTATACATTCCGGTAAAGGCAGCCACCAACATTTTAGGAAGGAATTAAAACCCTTTAGAGAGTTGAATAGGCATGTAGCGGTCACCTCCTTGCAGATCACCATACCTGATTTCGGCACCCGTAAGGGATATGCGGTAGGTTTAGAAATCATCAATAAGAATAAAGTGGACGGTACGGTAAAAGGAGGAATCACTGTTATTGCCACCGGGAATTAAACCAAAAAAGCTAGCGTACTATAGGTGACAAATCTGTACACCAACCAGAGAATGAAATACGTATAGACCTTTAAATCTGGGTTTTTACTGTGCCATAATTACTAGGAATGTCTTTAAAACCTAGAGAAACCTAGTGCCTAAAAGCGACTTATGCACCGTAATACCGATGGCAAATGAAAAAAACTAAAATAATACGTTGTTTATTGGAAAAATGGCACGACCTTTGCGTTTTAAGAAAGTATTATAAATTTAATAAATATTACCATGAGTAAAGGAACAGTAAAATTTTTCAATGATTCTAAAGGATTTGGATTTATCACTGAAGAAGGAGTTGAAAAAGATCACTTTGTACACATTTCAGGATTAATTGACGAAGTTCGCGAAGGCGACGAAGTTGAATTTGACCTTGAAGAAGGAAACAAAGGCTTAAACGCAGTAAACGTAAAAGTTATCTAATACATACACTTCAAGTTTTAATAAAGCCCATCTATTAATTTAGATGGGCTTTTTTTGTGGGTAGAATACAGGACATTTTTTTGATTCATGTAATTAAAGCATTGTATACTAATAGCTTACCAGAGTGAGTTTCAGTAGCATTCCTTTATATGCCCCATTTTCACTAAAAACACATGGAATATTAGCCGAAATTTTGATAGGTCTTTACTACTAAAGTCAACATCTTAGGTGCCATAATCCCTTGGTCTTAGAAGATGATTCTTAAAATAAATATTCTTAATCGATTGTATATTAATGCAGTTTGATAAAGTAGCTTTGCTAGTCTTCTTGAAAAACACCTAATCCACCGATCAACCTTAATTTTAATAGTTTCAATTTTAAAATTCACCTAGGGTAAAATACTATAAGTATTCATCAAGAATAGTGATACGGCTTAGCGTATAACCATTTATTTTTATTGATGCTACAATTGCTAAAAATTATGAAATAAGCACGACCGAAAATTGGTATTAAATACCAATGAAGAAATGTGAATCTGAGTGCCGTTTGGCAAGTTTATCTAGAGGCAGGCGCAGTCGAAGTAGGACCGTTAAAAACCAATAAATATCTATATATGAAAAAATTATTCTTAGGGTTCTGTTTACTAGTGGGATTTACAACTATTGCACAAACGGTTGCTGATCCTCCGTTTATGCAAGATACTGCTGATAAGTACTTTTTTGAAGAGGCGGCAGAAAATGTGGATTTACTTCAAATTGCCAGTGATCGAAATAAGGCCATTAAAGTGCTTTCCAGCCATGGACTATTGCTCCCACATGAAAAAATAATTCGGCAAGATGTACAATATCGACCCTTGCTCGATATGAAACTCGTTGCATTGACTGAGTACCAAGGCCAATTTGTTTATTTGACCAACAAGGCAGTTTTAAGCAATGCTTGGGCGGGCAAACTATACATTAACCATAACATAAAGACGCCTAAGGCTATGGGCATAGGTCCTGATTTTTTGACCATGATAGCAGGTGAAAATGACTTTGCTATTTTTAAGAACAACCAAGAAGTCTGGAGGTCTTCCATCAATAACCTGAATCCTATATCCGTACAGCATGACCTAAATTCTGGTCAATTTTTAATTTTGACAGCAACTGGACTATACCAGGTGGATAGTGATTTAAAAACGGTGAAAAAGGTATTTGAGGCCACTAATTTAACGGCATTTGGTTTCTATGGGGATACCATTGTTTTGGGGACTACCAACGGGATACAGATTTTGGATCGCAACACATTTACCATAACTAAAATGGACCAAAAACTGCCCTGGACAGAAATTACAAGCGTAAAAAATATTCGTGGTAGTCTATGGTTCGGTTCCACTAAAGGAGCCTTTAAACTACGAGACGATGGTAAATACGATTATTACGCTTCAAAGCGATGGCTGGTAGACGATCAGGTGGTTGATCTAGCAGAAGGTCCCGACGGAAGTGTACTGGTCTTGACCCAAAAAGGGATGAGTAAAATTGACTTTTCACCTATGACATTAGCGCAAAAAGCGGACTATTTTCAAGAAATTCAACGGTTGAGACATATACGGTACGGCTTTACTTCCGATTTGGCCATGAAAACTCCGGGAGACATTTCTACGGGCTACTTTCATGATACCGATAATGATGGACTTTGGACGTCTATGTACTTGGCAGGTGAGTTATTTCGTTATGCCGTTACCAAATCGGAAGATGCCAAGGAAAATGCCTACGAAGCCTTTGAGGCGATGGAGCGATTGACGGCACTTCCCGGTTTAAAAGGGTTTCCTGCAAGGTCTTTTGAAAGAGATGGTTATGAAGTGGGGCTACACGCCAACGGATTTTCTGAAGAATGGAGAGAGAAATACGAAAAAGAAAATGGAAGGATCTGGCAGTTATCAAATGATGAACTTTGGCGATGGAAGTCCACAACAAGCAGCGATGAATCTTGTGGACATTTTTTCGTGTACGCACTATTTGCTGAATTGGCACCCGATAAGGCATGGAGAGATAGGGCGATACATCAAATAAAAATAGAGATGGACCATATTATGGATAACGATTGGCACTTGGTAGATTGGAACGGAAAGCCTACCGCTTGGGGAAAATGGAATCCCGATTATGTAAATGGATTCCCTATCAATGTGGGGGATCGTCGACTGAATTCGACCCTTATCTTGTCCTTCTTGCAAACAGCCTATCATTTTACAAAAGACAAAAAATATAAAAAAGCGGCAGAAAATTTGATAAAAAAACATGGATACGATGAGAATGCCAACCGACCGGCTTCGGTCATCGGTTTTGTAGAAGGAGAGGATTTAAGTAATACCTGGAACCATTCCGATGATGAAATGTATTTTTTGACCATTCCCTCCTTTGTCAATTATTCCTTTTCAGAAGAACAAAAAGAAGCACATTTTAATGCGGTAAAAAGTCATTGGGAAGTGGAGCGCTCCGAAAAAAATCCCTTATGGAATTATCTATTTGCACTTTCTGGAGGGAAAAATATCGATAGTGAAGAATCGGCATGGTGGTTACGCGAGTTTCCTATGGATCTTATCGATTGGAAAATAGATAATGAACACCGTAAAGACCTGACGAAAATAGCACCTAATTTTAGAAACCAGACCTACACCGAGGTATTGCCCGGTGACGAGAGGACGCTTCATTTGCACAATGGGGCATACCGAAACAATGGCGGAAGTGATGGAAATAGGGAATATGCCCCTTATATCTATTTGTTGCCCTATTGGGCGGGTAGATATGTTGATGCCATAAGTGCACCGCAACCTGAGTAAGAAGAGAAGACCTGGTCGGCGTCCAGCTGCGCATATTCACCTTGGTGAAAGCGGTCTGGACGGTGCGGCTGTGGAAAGTGGGTGGATTTGAAGAAAATTAAAATCAGTCTAGGATTTTCAGGTGATGCGAAAAATGATTAAAACATTCACTGCTATTAGGAAATCTTCATCCTTATTTTATTCAAAGGTATAGCGCTGCTCCTCTGTTGAAGAAGCGTTTAGCAATTGGTTAAAGGTTCTTATACTATCAAAATTCCTAGTAATCTCTTCAGAGATAGCAAGTCCAGAAACACCCGTCTCCAATATAGCCGCAACATCTGCTATGCTAATACCGCCAACTCCAATTATAGGGGTATCGGAGTTCAAAATTTCTATAATTGCAGTATAACCGTTTAAACCCAAATCTGCGCTTGCATTGTTTTCGGTTGTTGCTGATCTAAAGGGGCCCAAACAAATATAATCCACTTCTTTAGTCATTAAAGCTTCGCAATCTTGCAAGGTGTTTGCGGTACCACCAATCATTTGCCAAGGATACAACTGTTCTCTAATTAGGGTAGGGCAGAGGTCCTTTTGTTCTAAAAATACCCCATCCGCTTTAACCTCTTTGGTCAATTTATAATGGTCGCTAATAATTAATCTGGTTTGAAAATGAGCGGTGATCTCCCTAGCCTCTTGGGCAAATTTCAGCATTTTTTTATCTGAAACATTCTTCAGCCCTAATTGCACTAATTCTATCCCAGAAGTACACGCTTTTTGAATGTTTTCCAAATGCTCTTTTGGTGAGTTTCCCTGAGATATATAATGTAGTTTAGGTATAATCATGTCTTAGTTTTTGTAATAGAATGTAATTTTAAATTTTAGCCGCTAATCTACTGGCCTGATCTATGGCGCGTTTTGCGTCCAATTCCACAGCAACATCTGCACCCCCAACTACATGTACTTTAATGCCACTGGTTTCCAATGGGGCTACCAATGCTGCAAATGGTAATTGACCTGCACAAATGATTACGTTGTCTACCGACAACACTTTTTGAACTTCATTTTGAACATAATGCAAGCCTGCATCATCAATTTTTGTATACTGCACGTTATTGATAAACTGCACATTTTTCTTTTTTAAGGTAGAACGATGGATCCAACCCGTAGTTTTGCCCAAGTTACCACCAAATTTACCCTTACTACGCTTAAACATAAAGATTTCTCTTGGTGATGGAGGAACTTCTGCCATTACCCCTTCAGTTCCACTTCTGGCCTTCAGAGTTTTATCTATTCCCCATTCTTTTAACCAAGCGTCAATATTTAATGAGGGGCTTTCGCCTTCGTGTGCTAAATATTCTGAAACATCAAACCCTATTCCACCAGCTCCAATGACTGCAACCCGTTTCCCGACCGGCTTTTTAAATTTTAAAACATCTAGGTAGTTTAAAACCTTAGGATGATCTATACCTTCAATTTTTGGCGTTCTTGGTTTAATTCCTGTAGCGATGATAACTTCGTCAAAATTGCCGTTTTTTAAATCTTGGGCATCTATCCGCGTATTTAATTTTACGGTTACCTGATGTAATTCAATTTGCTTATTAAAATAACGAATGGTTTCATAAAATTCTTCTTTCCCCGGAATTTGCTTCGCCATATTAAATTGGCCTCCTAATTCCGTATCGGCATCAAAAAGGGTAACGTCATGTCCTCGTTGCGCTGAAATGGTTGCCGCAGCTAATCCTGCAGGACCAGCTCCTACAACAGCTATTCTCTTCTTTCTTTCCGTTGGAAGATAATTTAGTTCCGTTTCATGGCATGCTCTTGGATTTACTAGGCAACTTGCTACTTTTCGTTTAAAAACATGGTCTAAACACGCCTGATTACAACCAATACAGGTATTTATCTCGTCAGATTTATTCGCTTCTGCCTTATTTACCCATTCCGGATCGGCTAAAAATGGACGTGCCATAGAGATCAGGTCGGCATGTCCTTCTGCCAATACCATTTCCGCTGTTTCTGGCATATTTATTCTATTGGAAGTAACTAACGGAATGGAAAGTTCTTCCTTCATTTTTTTTGTAACCCAGGTAAAGGCTGCCCTAGGTACCGAGGTAGCGATGGTGGGTATACGTGCTTCGTGCCAACCAATTCCTGTATTTATAATAGTGGCACCCGCTTTTTCTATCTCTTTCCCTAAGGCTACCACTTCTTGCCAAGTACTACCTTTTTCTACCAAATCTAGCATGGATAAGCGATAGATGATGATAAATTCCTTTCCAACAGCTTCGCGGGTTTGCTTTACTAATTCTATAGGCAAACGCATTCTATTTTCATAACTACCACCATAGGTATCCGTACGCTTATTGGTTCTTTCTGTAATAAATTGATTGATCAGATACCCTTCGGATCCCATAATTTCGACCCCATCATAACCGGCTAGTTTGGACAATTTGGCCGAGTTTACAAAGTCGCGTATGGTACGCTTAATACCAGATTTATTTAGTTTAAAAGGTTTAAAGGGGGAAATTGGAGATTTTATGGCAGAAGGGGCAACCGCAAAAGGATGATACCCATAACGTCCTGCGTGTAAAATTTGCATACATATTTTACCCCCTTCTTTATGCACTGCATCTGTAATTACCTTATGTTGTCTTGCGTGTTTTTTACTGCTCATTCGAGCCGAAAAAGGCCCTGTCCAGCCTTGAACATTAGGGGCAATTCCTCCAGAAACAATTAAAGCTACGCCACCCTTTGCGCGTTCTGCATAATAGGTGGCTATTTTTTCAAAGCCATTTTTTTCCTCTTCTAACCCGGTATGCATGGAACCCATTATAATTCGGTTTTTAAGGGTGGTAAATCCCAGATCCAAGGGTTCAAAAATATGTGTAAACTTTGTCATTGTTCTTTGTGATTTTTCGTGAGACCCCTATTTCAAAAGCAGCAGCTGCGTTGAAATAAGATAGTCGAACGAACCCCGACTTTTTTGGCGGAGTTTCTAGTTTAATACCCCATCCCTTAGTTAATCCTTATATGATTGTAGGGCGTGCCTAAGGGTTTTGTTATATATTGTTACTATGCGTGCATAACAAGGGGAAAGGTACGGTTTTTTTAAATTTTGAGTGTTACAGTGTGCCGGTCAATGGCATTCCTATCTACCGAAGCTTTTTTGCGTAGGCATGGTTATGACACTTGGTTAGGGCTGGTAATTACAATTATGGATTCTATTGTCGTAAAAATAAAATAAAATCCCATTATTTATAAAATTTAGAAGCAGTATTTTTAAAATCACAATATTAAAAATCAAAACAGCATGGACTATAAAAATATTACCGTAGCCGGAAGTGGCGTTTTAGGCTATCAGATAGCATTTCAAGCCGCTTTTCATAATTTTAAGGTAACCGTTTACGATATAAATGATGAAATACTAGAAAAGGCAAAAGCTAAATTCAGTACTATGAGTGCTGTTTTTAAAAGGGATTTAAATGCCACGGATGCACAGTTAGAGGTTGCTTTTGCCAATTTAAGGTATAGTTCCAATCTGGCAGAAGCCGTAAAGGATGCCGATTTATTAATTGAAGCCGTACCAGAAAACCCAAGTATAAAAAAAGATTTTTACCAAAAATTAGTAAAAGTTGCTCCAGAAAAAACAGTATTTGCAACCAATTCATCTACGCTTTTACCAAGTCAGTTTGCAGAAGTAACCGGTCGTCCCTCTAAATTTTTAGCACTTCATTTCGCCAATAATATTTGGATTAATAATACCGCCGAAATTATGGGACATCCAGCAACGGATCCTGAAATATTTAAGGATGTAGTTGCTTTTGCTACCGCGATCGGAATGTTGGCCTTGCCCTTGAAAAAAGAACAACCAGGTTACCTATTAAACTCGTTGTTGGTGCCATTTTTAAGCGCGGCAACAAGCTTAGTAGCCAATGAAGTTTCAGACCCTCAAATTATCGATAAAACATGGATGAAGGCTACAGGTGCGCCATTAGGTCCCTTTGCAATTATAGATGTTGTTGGTATTAATACCGTGTTTAATATCAATAAAATGGCTTCTGAAGCATCTGGAGATCCTTTAAAAATTAAAGCGACCAAATACTTAAAAGAAAACTTTATTGATACCAATAAATTAGGGGTTTCTACAGGAGAGGGGTTTTATAAATATCCTAATCCAGCGTATAAAAAAGATGATTTTTTAAGTTAAGAGATTTTTAGGAACCCCAATTCCAATTAAAATAGGATGTCAGTATATTTAAGAACAGCATTTGGTACTGAAATAGAAATTAACTGGAAGGTAATAAGCAACACACTATAATTCTACTTTATGGAGGACATGATACTTTATGATAGGCTACAATTTGCCTTCACTATCACGTTTCATTATATTTTTCCACAACTGACAATGGGACTATCCTTAATCATTGTCTTTTTTAAGTGGAACTACTTAAGAAGTAAAGTGGAAAAATACAATGATGCTGCTAAGTTCTTTATGAAAATCTTTGCCATCAACTTTACTATGGGAGTGGTAACTGGTATTCCTATGGAGTTTCAATTTGGAACCAATTGGGCAAAGTTCTCTGAACTCACAGGGGGTATTATTGGGCAAACTCTTGCGATGGAAGGCTTATCTTCCTTCTTTTTAGAATCTTCTTTTTTAGTATTGTTCATTTTTGGTGAGAAATTAATGGGGCAAAAACTGCACTTTCTTACTGCTTTTTTGGTGTTCTTAGGGTCTTGGGCAAGCGGTTGGTTTATTCTAGCAACTAATGCGTGGATGCAACATCCTGTAGGTTACGAAATATTGGATAACGGAAAATTTGTACTGACTAATTTTTCAGCATTATTTACAAATCCTTGGTTATTGCCCGCTTTTTTACACAATCAGGCAGCTTCGGTAGTTACGTCTTCTTTTGTAGTAGCAAGTATTGGAGCCTTTTATATCCTTAAAAATAAAAACACCGAATTCGGAAAATTATTTTTAAAAACCGGCGTGATTTTTGGATTAATTTCTAGCATATTAGTCGCTTTTCCTACCGGAGACATGAACGCAAAAAATGTGGTAAAATATCAACCTGCTGCTTTTGCAGCCATGGAGGGTATTTTTGAAACCGAAGATGCTGGATCGGAAATAATTCTTATCGGTCAACCTAATATGGTTGAAAAAAAGCTGGACAATAAAATTGCCGTGCCCAATATTCTTAGTTTTCTAACCTATCAAGAATGGGATAGGCAAATCATGGGAATGGATAAGTTTGAAGAAGCCGAATTACCCGATAATATCCCTCTGCTCTATTATGCGTATCATATAATGGTTGGTCTTGGCACTATATTTATTGGCGTAATGGTTCTGGCGGCTTTCTTTTTATGGAGGAAAAAATTATATGCTATGAACGCCTTATTATGGACTATCATGTTTATGGCCCCATTTCCATACATTGCCAATATCACGGGATGGTATGTTGCCGAATTAGGAAGACAACCCTATTTGGTGTACGGATTGTTAAGAACAAGTGAAGGAGTATCACCAACGGTTTCCTCTGGGAATACATTGTTTACATTACTTGGGTTTGTTGGGTTGTATACGCTTCTAGGATTGTTGTTTGTGTTACTCGTTGGAAAGACAATTAATGAAGGCCCAAAATCTCTAAATCATTAAACTATGGAACTATTTTGGTTTATTATTATTGGGTTAATTCTCACCATGTTTTTTATTTTGGATGGATATGATTTTGGAGCAGGAATCATTCATTTGTTCTTTGCTAAAAAAGAAAAGGATAAAGAAGTAATTACCAAGTCTGCCGGTTTGTTCTGGGATTCAAATGAAGTTTGGTTAGTTGCAGCTGGCGGATTGCTATTTATGGCATTTCCCACCTTCTATGCTTCCGTTTTTAGCGGATTTTATCTACCACTAATAATAGTATTATGGTTAATTGTTTTTAGAGCTATAGGACTGGAATTTAGAGGACATTTTAAATATCAAATGTGGAAGGCTATTTGGGATAAATCCTTTGGAGTGTCTAGTTTGTTGCTAGCCCTATTTTTTGGAATCGCTTTAGGGAATATAGTAAGAGGCGTTAATCTTGGAGGTGTAGAAGATGGTATTTCAATCTATGAAGGACATTACTTTTTCTTACCCTTATGGAGTTCTAGTTTTAGTCCACTATCAACACATCCTGGTGTTATAGATTGGTTTACCCTCATAATTGGATTTATAAGTGTGGTAACATTGGCAATTCATGGCGCTAATTGGGTTATTTTAAAAACCAACGCTTCTATAAATGAAAAACTGAAAAAAGTTGTTTTTAAATTGAACTTGGTTTTATTAGTACTCACTATAATTTCTCTAGTAGGTTGGAATATAATTGTTCCGGAATCTTTCCGTAATTTCACAGTAAGACCTTATCTCATAATTTTCCCTATTATATATTTAATTGGGTTAATTGGGTTGTTTTTTAGGTCCAAAATGAAAAAGGACTTTACAGCATTTATGTGTTCTACCTTGCTTATTCTTGGAGGGATAACGTCGTCTTTAGCATCTATGTTTCCTGTCATTTTACCATCGACAAACTCGGTTAACGAGCATCTTACTATTTATAATACAACTACCTCACAATACGGATTATCTGTTGCTCTTAGCTGGGGAATTGTAGGTCTAATTTTGCTTGGGGTGTACTTTATTGTACAAAGAAGATTAATGAAAGGCAAAATAGACGATATGGATTATGGCCATTAACCTCTAGGAATGACAGCAACTCTAATCTCATTAATAAGCATTGTTCTTGGTATTACTGGCGCAAATACCTTTGGTGTTTTGGTTAAAAAAATGTCCTTTGGTTTGGTAGGCAATACCATAGCGGGAGTTTTTGGAAGTATTATATTTATTAAATCTTTTGGAAGGTTAGGTTTCAATCCGCAAGCGATTGTTCAACTAGGAGAGACAAATTTTAGTTTATTGGTGCTCAACTGTATCGTTTCATTTTTTGGAGGCGCACTTTCTTTATATTTTGTTTACCTATTGAAGTCTAAATTGAATCGATAAGATGCGCCACGCCTGTGTAGGCAGTTGTATAGAATGGATACTTAAGTTAAAACATTGTTCTGTATTTCTGTTTTTTGTCCAAGACCATTTATACAGTATTTTGTACAATATGTACAAATAATCGTCACACCTCTATGGATAAAGATTACTTTATACTGAATTTAGTTCTGGTATTTCATATCCCTTAATCCTTCCCCTATTAAAAGGATAATTATGTATCCTTTTTCAAGTTTTCTCCCCCTTAGTTTGAAGCATCAAATAGAACAAGTTGTATTGATAGAACGATCAGTATTCTTATATCGAAGCATTTTAATTTAAACTTTCGGAACATATGGCCATTTTAACAATAAAAATCCAACCGCACACTGAATTAGATAAAGTTGCTAATAGTGGTCCCAAAGTAGTGGTCCATTACCAAGAATTTGTATTTGAGGATGATAATCAAGAAATCACCTCACGAGAAGCTTCGATTTCTTTCGATGTTTCTTCGGAGTTTGTTGGTCAAATAGAAATTGATAATTACACCGCAAAAACACCATTACATCTTTCTGTAATATCCTCGCAAGGAATGTTAATCTTAAATGAAGATGTAAATCAACCCGATAATGGTACCATAGCTGGAACCTTTATCTACGTTTGGAAACTGACAAAACCTGAGATAGAGAAGGTGAAACTTCTAATAGAGCGAACACCTTTATATCCTGCAATCTTAAGTCGCTCCTGCCAATTTATTTCAATTGGATTCCCAAATCCTCCTTTTTCTCAATACAAATTAATGATCAGCCCTATTCGGCAAACACAAATTAACAATGCTACTCTCACTAAACTTTTCGGCATAAACAACTTCGATACCGTGTCTAAACGTTTAAAGATTGATAACTTGGTTGAATTGGCAAACCTTCCATTAGGAGAATTAACGAGTTCCAAGATCGGCATCAGCGGCCAATTTGACTTTACAGTGCCTGTAGAAGGGAATGAATCTGGCTGGTTATGGATTTTAAACGGGCCGGTCGTTTTCATTGGTATTCAAAAGGAAGCAAATCTGGATCCGGTTTCTACAAAAAGAACTATTCTTTTACCTCCAACTTCAGAGAAGGATGGCCAAGAAACCATTTCCAATCTCATTATTGGCGATTCTCCTATTGGGGCTGGCACCTCGCTTGATGTTACTGAAGAAGAATTGCTCAGTAACCCTAATGTATTTAATGATGATCCAGGCGCATTTTGCAAACCCTTTTCAAATCCACATAGAATTGTTAGCGAACGAACTTTTCATACCATTTTGAGGGTAGAACAACCAACCATAGGTAGTAAACCCTTTCAACGTCCAGATTATGGAATAAAAGGGGATTTTACCGGAGGTGTATTAGCGAACGCCAAGCTAGTGATGAAAATTAAAAACACTTCAGTGCGGGATAACAACCCAAGGGCAGGAACGGCCGTTCCAAGGCGAGAAAATATATTTGCTGGCGCCGCGAGTCTAAAAACCAAGGAGGTGGATACCTTGCTAAGTTCCGATATAAGCCCAGAAATGACTAAAGATTATATTCAGCGTTTAGCCAAAAGAGTACCCCTAGGGAGGTTCAATCTAAATGTAAACCACCCTTTAAATTGGGAAGGGGACAGTACAGAGTACCAAGCTACCTCATTAGGTTTTGGACATATTTTAGAAACCCGGGTCCAATATCGTACCAATGGTTATTCTTTAGGTAAGGTTGCCCATAGTTTAACACTTGCTCCAAGACAGACTAAAAGAATCATTACCGTACAATCTAGAATTGCAGACAGCATTAGTAGGAGGGAGGATACTGATTTTAGCGAATCTGTGGACACAGGCACAGATAGAAATTATTCTTACCAAGACTCCGTTGAATCCCATTTAAAAGAATGGAGCAAAGGAGGGTCTGTAGCGGCCAACGCAGGCGCCGCAGGTGGTGTTGGCGGCTTCATTAGTGGAGTGCTTTTTGGTGGGGGTGGAGCATTGGGTATAGCTGCATCTGGCAGTACGCAAAGGGGAGGAAGGGACATCTCTTCAAAAGAAACCCAAAATTTAAGAGACAGTATTCGTGCTTATGCTGACTCTTTAAGACAACTAGATAGCATGGTTGTTGTTAATCAAAGTCAGGAAGAATTCATTCAAGGGGTTTCTGAGATTGTGCGTAATGTAAACTATTGCCATTCGCTAACAGTAATCTACCACGAAATACTACGTCATTTGCGGGTTGATACCCGTGTAGTGGGGGCAAGGGAATGTGTTTTTGTTCCGCTAGAGATTAAACCTTTTACCATAGATCGAATTTATAGATGGCGTGATACCTTAAAAAGTGTGTTGCGAAAACCCCAACTCCGCTGGGTAATGAATTACATAAAAGATGTAAGGGATAATTTTTCAAATTCAACCGTACCACCTGGTCGAAGGGATCAAGTCCCCATTGAGCATGTCAGTGGATCAGTTTATATTCAATTGAAAATTGAACGCCCAAAGGATGATGATGAAGGGAAATTTATAGAAGTCAACTGGAGGCCGTTATTTCCATTTTCAAACGAGCCAATTGGAGGTATATTTGGATATTTATCCAAACTACTATCCGACAAAAAAGACGCTGCCTTTCAAAAAAAATATGCACCCAAAATAGCCGCAAACTGGGCCAATGATCTTGTTTTATTGGATAAAGACAATAGGCCGTATAACGTAGATTTTACCATGGTAAGTTCTTATCGTCATGGCAAAACCATGCGAATAGATTTCACCTTGTCGGATGACACAGGAACCTTAAGTCGTTCTGATTTAAGGAATTTATCCGTTCTTGCACCATCCTTGCCAGAGGGTTCTCTTGCGAACCTCAAACAAGTAAGGTTACATTATTTTACTGAACATTTCGATAATCAGGTGTCTAGTGCTCGGGGCACTGATGACCTGATTGACGTGATTACTGGGGCGGCAACCCCTGAAGGTGGGTCAGCCTATTTACCAACAACACGATGGGAAGAGGTTAATTTAAGATTGGAAATTAAAAATTCCTTTATTGAATTGCTTGAACATCTTGATGAATTCACTGAATACTACCATAAAAGACTGTGGCAAACCTTGGATCACGATAAGTTGTATATGATGCTCGACGGAATTAAGTTGTCTACGAACGATGAACGTAGTGTGGCATCGGTAGTGGAACGAAATCCCTTGGCTATAGTTGGTAATTCGTTGGTATTTCGGGTAGCCACAGGAGCGTTTATCGGAGTAGATGGGCATCAAGATGCCGACTCTTTGAATTATTATTATCGGGATACGAGCAATCAGGCAGAGCCCTTACGAATTAGTCTTCCAACCTCAGGGCTGTATGCGCAATCACTTATGGATGAGTGTGAAGCTTGTGAAGAACATTTCGGCAGCACCGATTGGGTTCTTACCAATGATGAGCCAGAATTGGCTGAATTAGGGTCAGAACTTCTTAGCAGTAGACGGGCCCAATTGCCCGACGCAACACCGTCAGATTTACCTGGTTCTATTGTAAATATTCAAAATGCAGCAACACCACCTTCCCCAAGCGGATTTGCAGATTCACTTGCTGCAGTGACGAATGCCAATGCATTTAGGGATATGGCAGGATTGAAAGGCACCCAAGAGAATGCAAGAGTAGCGATGCAAGAAGCAGCAAAATTGGCAGCTAAGTTTGGTTCTGAAGCCGCTAGCTTATACAAGGCAAATATGGCGGCAAGTAATGCGAAGAATAAAATGAGCGCTATAGAAAAGGCACATAAGCAAGGGAATATTGATGATGCAGAAAAGAAGGAGCAAACGAAAAAAGTATTGAATGAGATGAATCAACCGATAAGTTCGGGGACCAGCCAAAAGGATATTGTTGAATTGACCGATGCAGTTCAAAGAAATGGTACCGACATAGACGTTGAGCGGTCTGATGGCGAAAAGATCTCTATTAAAAAAAGTGAAAACTTGGGATTTAGCGGCCAATCTCACCCATTTCCGCCTATCACCATAGCTAACCTTGTAAACCACGAAGGTTTTGATAAAAAGTTTAATTTTATATTGAACCTAAAGAAAAGTCCAAATTTCCGAGTCGAATTTGCCAATAAATCATTTGATTTCGTTGATATTGGACCTATTCATGCGCTGGACGAATCTAATATTACCCTTAATAGTTCTAGCCCCAAATTTGGTGATTTAATTCCCTGTAACCCTCAATCCACAACCTTAATATATGAAGGAGCATTTGTTGACGTTAGTGATATTAATTCTTCAGGGCCATCCAACACAGCGATAAGCTTAGGTATCAAAACCAACATGACAAAATCAGACTTGAAATATAAACTACCTTTTAGCAGTGGAAAAAGAATACCCTGTGTGCAAGGGCAAAACTTGGCAGGAGGGACTCATCTAAACAATCAAAAATTTGCACTCGATTTCGGAATTCCAAGAGGAACAAATGTTGTAGCCGCAATGAACGGAATTGTCGTAGACATTGTTCGAGTACATCCTGATTTAGCCATAGGTTCTAGAGGCCCTAGTAACACCGAAAATCTTGTTAAAATAAGACATGATGATTTAAGTTATGGTATTTATGCCCATCTTCAGCAAAACCAAATTAAAGTAAACGTCGGACAAACCGTTATCACTGGTCAACTTCTTGCACTATCAGGAAATTCAGGTTTTACTGATGGTGATCATTTGCATTTTGCAGTTCTGCGAGCGACTTTGACAAGTTTTGAGACTATTGAGTTTGACTTCTATGACAAAAACGATCAAAAGTATCTTGCCAAGACCAATAAAATATACGAAGTAGACTCGGGCCTTGTCAATGGCAAACTTTTATTCGGCAATGGCACACCCGAAACAGTAGTAACCGGTGATATCGGTGATGTATTTTTAAGTAAAACCGGTACGCCTGGAGCTACCTATTTTTTAAAGGAAAATGATGGTTCTGGCACTAAAACCGGTTGGGTAGCTAAGGCAGTATTTTAAAAAGATTATAATCATATTTTTTAAAAACTAGCGGGAGAACCCCAAAATAATAAACAAGGGAGACGTTGTGGTTGCGAGGATATTGGCCGAAAGAAAACCCTATTACCATCTGATATTTAATCATTTAGACCTTTAAATAAAAAAGCGAACTGATATTTGAGTGTGGTTTTAGAACGAAAATCCAAAATGCTATTGACACAAATTCTATACATCTCCAGAACAGAAAAAGGTTGCCTAGTATAGACAACCTTTCCTATATTAAAATAATTTTTCTGCAACTAACACAGATGAAGTTGGATGTTGACCAGTAATTAAATTTTCATCTTGTACGGGATAATTCTTTTGAAACGTTTTCAAAAGCTGTTTCCTTTTTAGTTTCATTACCGCTAAACGCCGTAATAATGGATAGCAATAGTGTGCTATTGATGGAATAAATTTAGTAAGCCATTTTCACAATTTTCTCCACTTTATCTGGAGATAAATTTTGATGCTCTCCTAATCCTGTCCATCCACGATTGGTGAAACGTTTGGCAATTTCTTCAGCAGTTCCTTCGTAATCTTTAGTGTAATCAGATAGTTTGGTATCAATTCCTAAGTCGTGGAAAAAAGCAATTGTTTTCTCAATGGCAGCATACGCTTTATCGTCTGTACTACCTTCAGTAATATTCCAAATACGCTCCCCATATTGTGCTAATTTCTCTTTCTTGGCTTCAAAATTAAACTTGTAATGGCTAGGTGCAATCACCGCTAAGGTACGAGCGTGATCAATACCAAACAAAGCAGTTAATTCGTGTCCAATTGCATGAACGGCCCAATCTGTTGGCACTCCTTTTTGGATCAATCCATTTAAAGCCATGGTACAACTCCACATAAAGTTAGATGCGGCTTTGTAGTCTGTTGGATCCTTTAATACTTTAGGTGCAACTTCAATCAATGTTTGTAAAATACTTTCGGCAAAACGATCTTGTAATAAAGCGCCAATTGGATACGTCATGTATTGCTCTAAAACATGCGTAAAGGCATCTGTTATACCATTGGCCAGTTGACGTTGCGGAATAGAGGTAATGACCTGAGGGTCTAATATTGAAAACTCAGGGAATAAACCAGATCCACCCATGGCAAGCTTTTCTTTTGTTTCTGCTCTTGTAATTACTGCTCCTGAATTCATTTCAGAACCTGTTGCGGGTAAGGTTAATACAGTACCAAAAGGCATTCCATGTTCTGTTTTAATATTTTTCGTTAAGATATCCCAAGGTATTTCTCCTTCATATACTGCTGCAGCAGATAAAAATTTAGTTCCATCTATTACAGAACCACCCCCAACTGCTAATAAATACGTAATATTTTCGTCTTTAATTATCTGCAGCGCTTCCAATAAGGTTGCGTACTCAGGATTTGCAGGGATACCTCCAAACTCAATAACGTTACGTTTAGATAAAGCTGTTTTAACTTGGTCGTAAATCCCGTTTTTTTTGATACTCCCTCCACCGTAAAGTAATAATACCTTAGCGTCTTTAGGAATTTCATTTTCTAGTTTTTCTATGGTATCCTTTCCGAAAATAATTTTAGTCGGATTTTTAAAATCAAAATTGTTCATCTTCTTTTTATTTTTTATTATTAGTTTCTAATATCTATACTATAAAAATTAATCTATTACGGTTACTAAATCTTCCATGGGTTTTCTCACTTTCACTAAGTTTACCAACCAATCTGCATCGTCTTTTCGATATCCTATTGGCAATAAAACGGCACTTCGTAATCCTTTTTCGCGAAGACCTAGAATTTTATCAACTGCTTCTGGTTCAAAACCTTCTAAAGGGGTAGTGTCCACACCTTCAAAAGCTGCTGCAGTAATGGCTTGTGAAAATGCTATGTACGCTTGCTTTGCAGCATGATTAAAGTTTTCTTCAGTATCTTTTTGTGGGTAAGAACTCAATAACATGTGACGGTAATTTTCCCATCCTTCGTTTTTAAACCCCCGGATCTCATTTGTTAAATCGAACATATGGTTAATACGATCTGCTGTGTAGGTATCCCAAGCGGCAAACACCAGTAGGTGAGAGCAGTCTGTAATTACCGATTGGTTCCAGGCAAATGGTTTAATTTGTGCTTTGATCTCTTGATTTTTAATAACAAAAATCTCGAAAGGTTGTAATCCACTTGAAGTTGGCGCTAAACGTGCTGCTTCTAAAATACGTTTTATTTTATCCTCTGCTACTGTTTCGCCATTCATTGCTTTAGCAGCGTACCTCCAGTTTAATTTGTCTAATAATTCCATCTATTTCTTTTAATCCTATTATTTAGGTTTTTATATCGCTCCAAGCAGGTTGACATGAAAACCATTCTTGTTAATCAATACTATAGTCCCTTTAACAAGAGCATAACGTTAATCACAATGCAAATATACATAAAAATGAATGTTCATTCTTTTATTTAACAGAACTTTAATTTTAACATTTCTAATTAAACTTGGTGTTATCATAAATGAAAATGATAGGTAAATAGGATCGTGATTTTAATAGGGCCTCCTCATATGTAAGTCAAAACGAAAGGAGCAATGGCAACTATATTTTAGCGTAGCCAGCGAGCTCCATAAAAAATATGTGTTTTTAATATTACGATAGGTAATGTTCGATCAATTTATACGACCAAACGCAGGATCACCCATACAGTTACAATTGGTGCTATACAGTTGTTTTGACCAAAATAGCTGTCAATGATAAAAATGGACTCCATTAAATTAGGCACATTTTTATCCTGTATACTGTAAATATTAATTATTTCAACAATTATAGAAAGAATGAATGCAGAAGCAAAATAATAAACTCCGGACATTTAAAACCCTAAATTTTCATAAAGCTATTCACCTCTCTTTGCTTCAATTTATAATTCCAGTATTCCTTTTCGTACAAGTCCCTGTAGAAGCACAGGATAAAGATATGCGTCTACCCATCATTATTGATGCTGATACGGCAAATGAAGTAGATGATCTTTATGCCATTGTACGAGCAATTGCAGAGCCCAAATTCAATATTCTAGGCATTACTTCAGCACAGTTTCATACATCACCATTGGCAACAGATAGTAGTGTTTATGAAAGCCAAAGAATTAATGAAAAAATACTTCGGTTAATGGGGCAGAATGCTATTCCGCTTCCTTTGGGGAGTAATGTACCCATAACGAATAGTGCAGAATCCGCTAATTCTCCTGCTTCGAATTTTATAGTTGGTATGGCGCATAAATTGCCTGCCGGTCAAAAATTGAATGTAGTCGTTTTAGGTTCTTGTACCAATGTTGCCAGTGCAATTTTGGAGGATCCATCCATTATACCAAAATTGAAAGTACACTATCTCGGTTTTTGGCATAATGTAAAAACCAATACTTATGATAAAAAGGAATTCAATACAGGAAATGACCCTAAAGCGGTAGAGATTCTTCTAAATACCGAAGGTCTAGATCTTACTATAATGACAGCAACTACGAGCCAGCACCTTGTGTTTAAAAAAGCAGAAGTAGAGATCAATTTAAAAAATAAGGGAGGTATCTCTGATTATCTGATAAACCGATGGGAAACCTATGAACGCTGGTGGACCAAAGAAGATCTGGAAAAGAGAAGCTGGATTATGTGGGATGTTGCTATCATAGAAGCACTCGCTCATCCCGAATTATCAAAAACCGAAACTTTTTTAACTCCTACAGAAAATACGCAGCGCTTAATTAACATCCATACAGAAATAGATATAGAAATTATGAAAACAGATTTCTGGCAAAGCTTAAAAAAAATATAAAAACAGGATGTACCTAGATGCCACTACTTCAATTTCAGATTTTGAGATTTGTTTACACAATATTGGTTTTTTTGATTCCAAACACGAACAAATTCTCACTGTAGAAAAGCCTGGTGAGGGAAACATGAACGTTGTCCTTAGAATCCGCACCAATAAGCGTTCTTTTATTATAAAGCAATCGCGTCCTTTTGTTCAAAAATACCCACAGATAATTGCGCCCATTGAGCGTATTGATGTAGAGTATCAATTTTACAAAGCAGTTACAAATAAAGCTATTGCACCACATATTCCTGATGTTCTAACCTATAATGCAGACAACTATTTATTAATTCTGGAAGACCTAGGGGATTGTAAAGATATGTCATACCTGTATGATGAAAGAAATATTACAACTTCCCAACTCCATCAGCTTTTGGATATTGCTTCCCAAATCCATAAATCCGCACCTATAGAATACCCTGAAAATATGGAGTTGCGATTACTTAATCACCAACACATATTTGTACTACCTTTTCTTAAGGAAAGTGATTTCTCCCTAAATGGCATTCAGGAAGGGCTTCAGGAACTCGCTCTAATGTATAGAACGGATGAAACATTAAAAAAAGAGATTTCAAAAGTGGGACTACAATACCTGTCTCAAGGCAATATTCTTTTGCACGGTGATTATTATCCCGGGAGTTGGATGACAAAAGGAGAACACATCTACCTAATTGATCCAGAATTCAGCTTTATGGGATTTGCTGAATTTGACATTGGGGTACTGGCGGCACATAGTATTATGATTACGATGAATATAGATTGCCTCCAAACAATAAAAAGTAGGTATCCAGGAAGGCTGAACGAACAATTACTCGCTCAAGTGGCCGGAATAGAGATGATGCGCAGGTTAATAGGCTTAGCCCAACTGCCTTTAAAAAGATCTTTTCATGAAAAAAAGTTGCTTTTAGAGATGGCCCGTGCATTGATTTTGAATAAAAGCAATTAAGATTTTTTGTTGAGAAATACAAAGGTTACGCTAAAAACCAGCCGTATCAACTCGGTAAATTTTAAAGGATTCTCCATTCTTTAAAATATTCCGTTCATAATACAATTATAGCTACATAGATTAAACTTCTCTGGAATTTCACAAGAGCGCCAGCTTTCTTGATTATTGCTTCAGCCACTGGCTAAACTAATAACTCAAATTGAACCATAATGTCTTGCGCCTGCCTTCCGTAGCTTTTTTGCGTAGGCATGGTTACCTGACTTTGCTTTGGTAAGGCACAAAATATGAAGATTGAGAATCTTTGCTTTTTTGAGCGGGTTGGTGCGTTGGCAGTCTTCGGTAAAGCAAAGTATTTGGAACTTCACTTTCTTTTTCCACCGCTTCACCTCGCACAAATTTTTAAAGATTATTAATCTTAAAAAATTATGTCGTCTGCTAAAAATCACTTTCTCAAAAGGTAATGAAACCGAGGTACGAGGTTCATGAAGACCTTTAAAAAACAAAACACTAGCAATGAATAAACAACTGCCCAACCTAGTCATTCCGGCGGGCTTATTATGTGAGTCAAAGCCTGTCCTGAGCGGAGTCGAAGGGATAGGAGGGAAGTGACACCGAACTTTTCGTGAGGTGCATGGATTCTTTACTCTAAAATAACTAAGTATGAGTAAATGTGTGTGTGTGTGTGAAGTGGGTTAAGAAATAATTATTACCAATCACCTAAAGTTCTTGATAAGTTGGACTTGCCGATAAATAATTGAACTAATAATATATAAAAACCCAGTACGTTTAGAACTAAAACTACTGGGTTTTATTTAAAAATATTTTAGTGAGATTTACTATTCTGCAGCTCCAGAAGCGGCAATGTTTTGTAAAGCGTTAGAAATTAATTCTAAATTCCCAGCGTTAGCGTCTATACCATGTCGGTCGGCCATTTCGTACGGATCGTTATAAATAATTTTAACGTCGCCGTTAGCGTCTTCATAAACCAACATTTTTTGAGGTAAATCCAAGGCTGCTGTACGAGAATCTTGCATTAAAGGTGTTCCTAATATTGGGTTTCCAAAAATAATAAGTTTTGCAGGCATTAATACCATGTCAACTCCCACCGCATTAGCTTGATGATCTAATTCTGCCATCACGGTAATAGGATCTATGCTATTTAAGGTGTTTAAGATTTGGTCGTAGGTGGTATCAAAATCATTCGGACTGTTCACTGTAATAATTCCAGCAGGATCATCTGTATCTACAGGATTTAAGATGACATCTTCTCCAGTGGCCGAATTAACGATATTGGCCAAGGCATTAGCGATGGTTTCAGTGGTAGTAACATCTCCTAAATTATGTCTATTCACAACATAATCTACAGAATTATAAGCCACAACCGTATCGCCGTCTTCATCAACATAGACTGTTATACGTTGCGGAAGATCTAATCCTGCTTGTATATTATCCTGCATTAGGGGCGTACCTAAAGCTGGGTTTCCAAAGAATATGGTTCTCGTAAAATCTAAAGTTAACCCTGCGTTAGAGGCGTTTTCTGAATGATTGACTTCGGCTACAATTCCAATATTATCGTTGGCATTTAAAATAGATATAATAGCGTTGTAAACGGTACTTGGAATTTCTGTAGTTTCTACATAAGCAATACCATATGTATCTGGACTGTTATTGTCTGGAAGTCCGTTGTTATCATCATCATCACAAGCGCTGAATACAGGGAGTACACTAAATAAAAACGTAATTAATTTTGTTGTTTTCATAGTAATCTATTTTTTACATGAACAGTGAAAATAAGGAAGGGAAGTTTTAATGTTTAGCACTATCACATCTAATCTTGCCGTAAATCCTAAAAGGTTTAAAGAAATCCGTCATATCGTCGGCAAGGTTTTCGGGTTTGCAAAAATCAATGGCAGGAGGGAAGAGGCAAGCAAGAGCTACAAGTTTTTTAATAATCTATCTGGCAGATCATTAATTTAGAACAGGTTACTGTTTCTTACTTAAATATTTCCAATAGCGTTTAGGCACGTGTTGTACATGAAATTTCATATTCTTTATAGACTTAATGTTTGTACTTTTAAAATAGTCGTTCCATAATTGCTGATTTGGCAGTCATCGGTATAGCAAAGTATTTGGAACTTCACTTTCTTTTTCCACCGCTTCACCTCGCACAAATTTTTAAAGATTATTAATCTTAAAAAATTATGTCGTCATCAAAAAAGTTTCTTCGAATAAGGTAATGAAACCGAGGTACGAGGTTCATGAATACCTTTAAAAAACAAAAGACTAGCTATGAATAAACACCTGCCCGATCTAGTCATTCCGGCGGGCTTATTAACTGACCGACTGAAGGAGGGGAGGCAATGTGTGTGAAATGGTAATTTATATGAAAACGCTGTAAAGAATAGAAGAGTTACATTAATTTTGTATTTTATATACTTTACATAAAATCAGAAACTTGTTAGAGAAAAGACAACAATTACCCCAAGAACAATTTATAGATGCAGATTATTTCATTTATTGTTTAGAAGGGGTTCATGAAATAGAAACGGACAAGGTTACCGAAGCCCAAGAAAACTTGGAACAATTGGCCATGAAATATGGAATAGCAAGTATATATAAAACATGCGACACCATTGAAGGACTAGAAGATAGCTTAAATGCACTGATCTTGGATGATCATAATTTTAAAGACTATGAAATAATCTACTTGGTTATAACAGGTGAATCAAATAGTATTTGTTTAAATGACTACTACTATAGTTTACAGGAAATTGCAGAAATTTTTGAAGGAAGGTTAAAAGGAAAGATTTTACATTTTTCAAATGCGAAAATTCTAGATTTAGACGAAGAGGAAGCACAATATTTTTTAGATATCACTGGGGCAAAAGGTGTTTCTGGCTATGGAAATGAATTTAATGGAATAAGCAGCTCAAATCTTGATATAGCATTCTTTAACTTATTTAAAGAAGATGATAATATGTTAGATGTTGTAGAAGAATTGCATCAAAGACATTACAATGTCTGCAAATTACTTGATTTTAGATTATATTATTAAACCCATATAGCGACTGATATTTGAAAAGCAATCGAGTCCCGAAGCTTCGGGAGCAGCGGCTATTTGAACCTTCGACTGCGCTCAGTACAGGCGCCAAATTATAGATACACGTGGCAAAATAGATTAGTATTTATTTTTAATTATGCATGCCTCCCATATTCATTCCTTTATCGTTCATCATCTTCAGACTGGTGTTCATACAATCTTCACTCATCATGCCTTCCTTATGCATGATTTGCATCATCTGATTCATCATTTTTCCATCTTTCATCATTGATTGCATCATATTCATTGACATCAGACTATCATTCATCATCATCTGCATACCCTGACCCTTCATCATATTACCCATTAAATTTTGGTTTCCCTTCATCATTTGCATTGCATGGTCGTTTCCTTGCATGTTGCCCATGAATTCTGTCATGTAATTGTTGTTGCTGGCAATCGCATCAAAAAGTTCCGTTCTTGTTTCTGAATTTTCGAGCATGGCGTTAGTATCTGTTTTCTGTTCGCAACTGGATAGAATTATTAAGCAAATTGCCAATAAAATAATTGTTGTTGTTTTCATAATATTTGATTTTAAATTAATAATTGTTAGCGTATTTCAATCTATTTCCGATCGTTCCTAAAATTCATTCTTCAACTGGAAATAGTCATTGCTATTTTCAAATTTGTTGTACAGGAAGTCCTAAAGTGATCCAGTCGTGCATTCCTCCCCTGTAGTATAGAATTCTATCAGCTGAACAACCTGCATCCAAGAGGTCATTTATAGCTGTTGACGATTGTGGGCATTGTGGGCCATTACAAAAAAAGATACTGGGATTGTTTTTGTCCAATTCATCCATTCTTTCCACCAACTCGTCATAAGGAATGTTTTTAGAGCCTGGAATAGTTACTGAACCGGAAGTATCCGGTTTTCTCGCATCGATAATGGGCAAACCTTTTTTGTGGTGATCATATACTTCTAGCTCTCCCACCGTATGCACCTGTTGTGCGGCCTTTATGGATTGAATACTGCCCCACGTAACGTCAACTTCGACTAAACCAAGTTCTGTTCCTATATTTTTGGGAATCATATGGTTCTCATCTCTTGTAGAGGTTCTACGCTCGGATATATCCTTAACTCTTGCCTTAAGCTCATTTATTTTATCTGTTTCGGGCATACCAACAGATTCAATTTTTTCATCTACAAGCAATAGTGGTGAGTCTTTCAAATGATGCTCTTCAAAGAATTCGGGATGCTCCTCAACATAAATTACCTTATATGGTAACCAAGCGGCTTGAAGCACTTTTTCAAGTGCAGGCCTGTGTTGACAGGTTTTGGTTGCTGCTATTACTATCTCCATAATTATTTTCTTTTTTTGAATTTGATAAATATTAATATTATTACAATTAGAAGTGCGAAAAACCACCATCCCATATGCATTTCTCAGTAATAGGAACCTCCATTATTGTGCATCATTTCTGAATTTTAAGTTGTATGGTTGCAACTAGTTAACGTTACTAATCCGATAATTACAATTGCTAATGTTCTCATAATAGTTAATTTATTTGTTGCTGATATTTTCATCTGTTTCTATTTAAAGGTTTTTGATGATTTTCTCTAACTTGTCTGTAATTTCTTCAGCTACCTTACTTAACTTTTCATTTTCCACAGCTTGCATTGAGGCCATTGGGTTTACAGCAGCTACCTCAAAAACTCCTTCTTCAATTTCCTGTACTATGACATTGCAGGGCAACATCGTTCCAATTTTGTCTTCTGCTTGTAAGGCTTTATGTGCATAGGGTGGGTTACAAGCTCCAAGGATCCTATACTTTTTAAAGTCTATATCCAGTTTTTCCTTTAAGGTTTCCTTGATATCAATTTCTGTAAGAATACCAAAACCTTCATCTTTTAATCCTTGAGTAACCTTATCTATAACCTCCTCAAAAGTGCCTTTGATTGTTTTATTAAAATAATACTTCATTGTTTTTAATTTTTAATATTCAATGTTCGTTTTTGTTCTTCATATTCTTCTTTAGATATTTCGCCCTTTGCGAATCGGCTGTCCAGAATATCCATGGGTTTTTCGTCCTTCACGGTATTTTGTCCATTTCGTCTATTGTACAGAAATACTGCCAATACAAGTACAAACGGTATGAGTATCCACCACCACATCATCATAATTTTATAGTTTTAATAGTTAACTAATTATTTTTATTTGTAATTACCCCATTCTTTAAAGAGGATTTTATTATCCTTCATTCTTCATTTTCCCTTTCATCTTCATCATCATTTCGGGATTTTTATCCATCATTTTCTGCATCATTTCTTCCATCATTTCAGGGTTTTCATCCATCATTTGCATCATCTTTGTTTTCATTTCTTTTTTCATCGTTTTGTTTTTATGGATTTCATCCATCAGCATTTTACGACCCTCTTCACTCGCCAGCATTTTATCGAGCATTTTAGATTGCATCTTTTGCATCATTTCCGGATTTTTCTCCATCATCATCTGCATATGGGATTGCATTTTTGCTTTCATTTCGGGATTTTTCTCCATCATCATTTTCATATCCCCAGATTCCATCTTTTCCATATGAGCTTTCATCAATATCTTTTTGGCTTCTTCACTTTTTTGTGCCTCACTGATGAAATTGGCAAACTGAAGAGGGTTTGAAATGATTTCTTGATAAATGGCATTTCTATTTTCATCAACCTGCAATGTCTCGGTGGCATTGAAAGCTGACTTACAGCTAACCACCGTACCGATTAATGCAATAACCAATAGAGTTTTTACTATTGTTTTCATGTTTTTCATTTTTATTAATTTTAAATTATTTAAATACATTTTTTATGTTGAATCCTTGTTGTTTTTGTTGGCAGTTAAAAACCATCTTTCTCCTAAAATAATAAGCGTCATAGCCACTAATACAACAAATATGACTGATATATCAATGCTTGCTTTTATCCATAAAAAGGCACTTAAGACAATGACATCTAATAATATGGCAGTTATAATTATAGCTGAATTAGCTTTAACTTCCTTTCTTAAATTTCGCAGTATACCCCATTGGATGCCGATGTCCATTACTAAGTAAAATATTGCCCCCAAAGAATGCTATACGACTTAAATCAAAAAATATAGTTAACACAATTGCAATAACAGCAACATATGTTTTTGAATATTCCCAGGCATTCCAAAATGTTTATGAGGAATGAGCTTCATTTTTGTTAACATTGCTGTCATTCTTGATACGGCAAAGATGCTGGCTATAATTTCAGATATAGTAGCTACTATTGCTATCCCAACGGTGAACCATAATCCGTATTGACCAAAAGCGGGCTTCGAAGCCTCGGCCAATGAATAATCCTTGGCTGCTACAATTTCTGAAATAGTTAAATTAGAGGAAACTGCAAATGCCACTAATAGATATATTACGGTACATATTGAAGCGATATTTTTATAGTTAGTATTCATATTTAGAATCTTACTGATAGTCCGCCACCTGCACCAAAACGGTTATCGTAGCTTGCAAACAATGAAAAGTTTCGTGATAAAAAATATTCCACACCTGCGTTCCAAACAACTTCGTTTACAAAATTGTCCCCTGCCGAAAGGTCATCCACCCATCCAAAATCTGCTTGGTACTCATAATTTCCGAAAATGGCGGTTCTCGGGAAAATGAGTATTTCACGGCTCAAACTAATCTGTGGCCTCAATTTATTATCGATACGCACATCAAGATTAAAGAGATAAGGCGTTAAATATCGAATTCCTATAATTGCTGTGGTTGAAAGTTCATCCAGACTATCTTCCATTTCATTTTCAATATTAACACCGCCAAACACTCTTAAATAATCGTGTAGATAACGTTCGTAGGTAACTTCTGCTTCCAAATTTTCATTCCATCCATATTCTGTCATCACATTGAACTGGTTACGAATGTTGGATGTTGTAAAGTTAAACTCGGTCATATGGGATGCTGCATCAAGCATTCCCCACGAATACCATTGATTTGTTTCGTGAATTAACTTTGAAACAGGGTATTCTTTCATTCTTATATCCCTAGGGGTGTCATAACTTATTACTCTAGCCATACCGCCCATCATATGATATAATATATGGCAATGAAAGAACCAATCTCCATACTCGTTACCATAAAACTCTATCGTAACTTCCTGCATCGGTGGCACATTAACCGTATGCTTCAAAGGCGAATATTCGCCGTTCTTGTTGATGACCCTAAAAAAGTGTCCGTGCAAGTGCATTGGGTGGTGCATCATCGTAAGGTTGTTTAACGTAATCCGTGTAATCTCTTTATGGTTGATTTTTATCTGGTCAGTTTCGGAAAGTGGCACACCGTTCATACTCCAGATGTAACGGTTCATATTTCCCGTAAGGTTCAGCAAGATTTCCTTAACGGGAACATCTTTGTTATAGGTTGTTTTTTCAAGCGACTTCAAGTAATCATAATTATATTCCGAAAACATATCCATTCCTTTTATGTCAGAATCATCCTCCATTTCTGAATCTTTGGACATCCCCATATTCATCTTTGAGTGGTCTGTTTTTTCATTCATCATTGAATCTTTGGGCATATCCATTTTCTTCTTGTCGTCTTTCATTTTTATTTTGCCTGTTTTATCCATATTCATTCCATCCATCTTCATCCCATATTCCTCTTTCAATTCAAAATTTTCATCTTTTTTGGGTCGGAATTTTAAAGCGTGTGCACCCATTTTCATATCCATTTTGGCCATTTTCTGCATCATCTTTATTTTATCGGGTTTCGGAACTACTTCCGCAGGAAGCACTTTGCCGTTTCCAATAAATGTTGTTGCAGTACCTGAACCATCTTGTGCCATTGCCCTGAACTCGATTTTTCCGTTTTGTGGAACGGTTAAAATAAAATCGTAGGTTTCCGCAATGGCAATAAACGTTTTGTTCTTTTGTATTGGTTCAACATTAAGACCATCGGCAGAAATCAGAGTGGGCATATCTCCACCAAAAGTCATCCAAAATTGGGAAGATGCCGAACCGTTAATGATTCGCAACCTCACTTTTTCGCCAGCTTTAAAATCAGGATATTCGGGCTGTTGCTGTCCATTTACCAAAAAAGCAGGATAATAAATATCCGCTATGTCAGCACCTTCCATTCGCTGTCTCCAAAAATCGAGCTGTGCACCAAAAGCACCACGGGCAATTACTTTATTTAATGGGGTGGATGTTCCTTTTTTCATTCCGTACCACTCGTTGCCACGTTTTAGGTTTCGCAGTACATTCATTGGTTTTTCATTTGTCCAATCTGAAAGCATCAACACCAAATCTTTGTCATAATCCAAGGTTTTTTCTTTTGGGTTTATGAGAAGCGAACCAAAGACACCGCTTTGTTCCTGTAACATCGTATGGGAATGATACCAATAGGTGCCATTTTGCGTTATAGGAAATTCATATTTAAAGGTTTCGCCTGGGCGAATGGGTGGCGTGGTCAAATAGGGAACACCGTCAAAAAAATTAGGAATGATAATTCCGTGCCAATGGACGGAGGTTTCCACACTCATTTCATTTTTTACATAAATTACCGCATATTCGCCTTCGGTAAATTCCAAAGTTGGGCCTGGAATTGTGCCGTTTACGGTCATTCCTTTTACCTCTTTTCCTGCTTTGTTTACCATTTCTTCCTTGATGATCAAGGTGTATTCGTGAACTGGCAGATTGTCATTGTTTCCTTCTCGGGACTGCTCATAAAGGTTTTGACCAAAGATGGTTTGGCATCCCAATAAAATAAGTAGTGATATGCATTTCAAATTCTTAATTTTTTCGTTTTTCTAATTAATATCTCGTTTAATAAAAATCATTTCGATACAATAGATCACCTCTTTTGACTTAATTGTTAACTATTAACATTATCCAACCCAAAAACAAACATAGACTACTTTCTTTTTGATTTAATCATTCGGATTTCTTAATAGATAGGTGTTATACATCGCATTTGCGTAGTTCAGGATGTACTGCAAAATTTTAAGAATTGATATGAAAATTTTCCAAAGGGAAATTCAATTCATCAACGACATTTACTAGAACAGTAGTGTCCCTATTTAGAAGATTCTATAAGGTAGTCAATTCTAATGAATAAGCATGCTATAATCCTCTTTTGTTTGTTTCAGTTCAAAATAAAGGAGAAGTACGATTAAACTTTTACCTTTTGAAGACAGCTTGGTTATTATGTAAATTAGAATCTCGATGTTTAACTTGGCCTCATAAAATTTTGGTTAAAACAATAGGAGAAATGAGCGTGCATATTTTAGGAGTTTAGTAATAAAGTTTCTTAAGTGTTTCAATTATACAAGGAATTTCAAAGCAATGTTAACTAGTTACAATGTTTCCTAAAATATAGCGAATGAGCCGTTAATTGTTTCCAAAATTATATGCAGCCTTGAATTTTTGTTTCTTTTGTTTCAATACAAAAGATAATGAAACATTAAAAAAAAGATTAATTGAAATTCTAAATATAACAAGTGCATAAAATTTTATTTTTACTCACGTATTTACTTAATTAGATAAAGCTTTAAATGTGTTCGTGAATCGCCTAAAAAGCGATTTCTTAAAATTTATGCTCTTGTGGCAATCCATGAGAATCGCTTAAAATTTTTTATGATGCACATTTTATCGAATACGCGATTTTTAATAAGAGTAAAAAGGTTAGCTTTTATTTTGGCGCCCGCCCGAACGTACCTTTTCGGTACGGGCAGGTTGACAAGCGATGGATAATTGTGTTTAAAATACGACGTAAAAAGTGAAAGTCTGGTAGACTTTAATTTTTTCGTGCGAGACGATGCTGCTGGAAAAGCATTTTGTGAGTATTTCGGTTCGTTTTCTGCCAGTGTTATCGGTCGGGTTTCTGCCAGGCATATCGGTTTAAATTGTGCCAGTTTTGGCTGAGCGTTGAACTTATAACGGTTCGTTTTGTGCCACTGGCCTTAGATCGATGAGCCTGTAACGGTTCGATTTGTGCCACTTTGAAAGATCAAGTAATATCTTGTTGCAAAATCGCGATAAGATATGGCCAAATTACATTAGGAGTGCTTTGCTGAGAATCGCGTATTTGAAATCTTGTGGCTTTTTACGGAATAAGAGAAATATAGTTAATTTACGAAAATGTCATAATGTGAACTATAATGTCTTGCGTTATGACACTTTGCTTTGGTAAAGCAAAGTATTTTACCTTTTACTTCTTATAAATTTTTCTTCTAATAACTTTCTTCTGAAAAGGTAATGGAACACTTATTAACTGACCGACGTTAGGAGGGAGGGCAATGTGTGTGGAATGATTTTATCTCTAGAGTTTCTTTTTGACAATATACCTATTATTGGGTATTGCCGATTTTAACATTTTTTTGTATTTTTAACATCTCCATTCTTATTCACTCGCTTTACTTCTTATCTGCGTTTTATTCAAACCAAACAAATATGAAAAAGCCAATATTACTAATTCTGTTTACTTCCTTACTTCTAAGTTTAAACAATAGTTGTTGTAGGAATTGTGATGATGATCCAAATCCTGTTGTCGACCCTCCGAATACTGGCATAGATAATCCTCAAGGTGGTGACGATAATCCACCAATAGATTCAAATGATGAGATAACTCTTGATTTAGAAGGAGTAAATAGTATTGATTACACCAAAGTTACCGCCACTTCCATAAGTCATCAAAACACCATTTCTAATAACGGTGTTTTTGATAATCCTTATGAGCCAAATGACATTCAAGATTTACCGGTGTTACTGCTAGAGAACGAAGAAATTTTAACTGGATATTATCTACATACCCTTACTTCGAATAAGGTGACTATCGATGATTTTTTATTTTATCATTTTAAGTCATACCCTAGAATGCTTTTAAAGAATATAAGCGATAATGTTCTTAGCTCTGAAATCAAAATATTATTCGAGTATGAAGATTTGAAATCCATCTTAGTTTCTTCCTTAAATAGTAATGTTTCTCCATTAGATAACGAAATATTCATTCAATCAATACGCTCTTTCGCTGAAAAGGACTTTACAGGCAAAACTGGTAAAGACATTGTAGGAGACTTCTATTTTGAATATAACAGAAATGGATTGACCAGCTGGCCAAACGAGATTGCTCTTTATGCCTCCGTGGGTTTTATCATAAGAGATAAACAAACGGGCGAAATTGTATTTGGTCCAGAATTGCTTAAAACAAATAGTATAGACTTTGGTTTAATACCTGTTGTAAATTGGTTACAAGCAAAATTTGGCGACCCTATTTCACGGACGGACTCATTTCAATTTACAGAAAGCGGGGAATACGAAATTATTCTCACAAATGGATTGTCTGGGGCTAACCCATTATTAGATCAAGCCGTCCTTGATAAAAACAAGGATGATTTTTCTGCATTAGTAATTTCACTCGTAACAGCTGGTCTTGCAAAGGCCCTTGAAGGAGATGGCTCATGCAACGAAGCGTTGCAAAATTTATACACCACGGCTGGGGGTTTCTTTTTAACGCAAAATCAAAATCCCACAGATGAGCAAATTGAAATGTTTATAGAAGAAACTGGCGCTGAATTGTTATCAAGTACTGGAGATTGTTTTGGGGGAGTTGTATATGCTTATTTCTCTGCTATAATCAAATCTGCTTTAAGCCTTCTAAATGCTGCTGCGGACATTTATGAACTCCGCTCATTATTCAAAGACTCTGCTATAGTATCAAATATCAATATTACTGAAAATCGTTTTTTTAATAACAATGTATCTTTTGGTGCACTTGAAATAACCGATGAGTCAGAAAAGGAATTTTCAGGTGTTGTTGCAGATAATCTTCAATACTCAATAACGATTACTGAAAAAGGAATTTTTTATGATGTAGAGAGTAGTGAAACAAGTCCTTCATCATTCATTCCAGATATATCGGATGAAGGCGCAAAAGATTTACCTTTTAAGTATGAAATTGTTTCTGGTGATGCACTTATACCAAATGGCCCAATATTTAAGACTCAATTTGACGGTGCTCTAAATTTCAATATGACAATGGGGAATGAAGATTCTGAAATTTTAATATACCCTGATTTTGAATCAACCGTCATCAATCAGACCTCCATTAACCTTACAAATTTGGAAAATGATGTTTTAGTCATAGAAGGCAATACTAATTTTGGTGATGTTGCAATTAATCAATCCAAAGAGGAAGTTTTTACCATAACTAATCGGTCTGATAATGTAATGACTATCAACCAAATAATTACCCCTGATGGATTTTCTTCTGTTCTCTCTGACGGTACTGGGGCTTTGATAGAGATAGAACCACAAGGGTCTAAAACAACTATTATTGAATTTAACCCAACCGTGGCAACACCTTATAGTGGTACAATAACATTTGTAAACAATGTTTTTCAAGAAAACAATACTATTACCGTGACTGGGAATGGTACTGATGAAAATAATGAAGTTGATTTGACTGGGTATTGGACTTTTTTATGGGAGAATGTAGCAACTGGCTCAACCACGAGTTATGACTCCCAAGGAGAAGTCCTCTATGTTGTAGCAGATCCAATTGGTGATTTTTTATATAATGTTCGCTTCGATTCAAATGGCGAACTAATAGTTACCGGTAGCCCAGAAAGCGCGACATACAGTAATTCTAGTGGCTTACTTACCATTAATGTCACGTATGACAGAAGTAATTATATACAAATATTTTCCTTTAGTGGTACTTGGAGCGAACAGCAAAGTGCCTTTATTGGTTCAGGTACATTAAATTCTACCCAATGGTCTTCAAATGAAAGAATTAGAAAATCAAGTGAAGGAGATGCTAATTTTCAACAACTTACCCTTTTTAAGTAAATAGAAAAATAACTTCTGATTAGATGTATACATTATGTCAAATAGAAACTAAAAAAAGGTTTCTAGGTACACGATAGGTAGCAAGGGCTAAGAAATTATCTCGCAGAGTAATTTTTAGCTGTTGCGGCAAGCTAACGAGAATGTTATTAAAAATTTATTTACGAATAGTTTCTCATAAATCGCAAATTTCAAAAGAATCTAAAAGTTTTGCTTTTTTTGGCGCTGGCCGAGCGCTGGCAAATGGAGTAAAAAATAAAATGCCATAAGCATTTTGATTTTTTAAAACCATGCGTGGTTGGCCGAGCGGCAATTTGACATAACGACAAATTATAGATACAAATTACGCGATAAAAGATATTTTAGCGGCGAGTTGAGGCGTTGGCAAAGTCGCAGACACCGCTTAAAAAAGATTCATGACCCTGCACATAATTTGCTTAAATAATAAAATGTTCAGGGATATTTTACATAATGCAATTATAGCTTATATAGATTAAACTTCTGTGGAATTCCACCAGCGCGCCATCTTTCTTGATTATTGCTTCAGCCACTGGCTAAACCAATAACACAAAATGTTCTATAATTTACATTATGTAAAATAGAAATACTAGAAACCCTATCTCTCTTATCGTTCTATTAAACACCTTCCTTCCAACATTTCCTGCTGCATCGTCTCGCCGACCTTTATAATTATCCACAGGATAATTCAAAGGATCGCGTATGTAAAATAGAAACACTAGAAACCCTATCTCACTTATCGTTCTATTAAACACAGGATAAGCATAGCGGACCCGGTATTTAAAATTAAGTATCTCCAAAATTTTGGGCGAGCTGCAACGCTGAACTCAATTTGTACTTTGGTCATTATATATTCCAGTCACCAATACAACCAACTCTATAATAACTTTAACATCACCAAATGGATTTGGGTCAACAATTAATTCATCCTAACTAATCCGCCCCCTTACATAAATGTATTTTTATCTGACATATTAATCTAAAACACTCTTATGAAAAAGATATTTTTTTTATTTATGACGGCTACGGCACTAGTTGCCACCAGCTGTACCAATGACGATGACCGTGTGCCGGGCGAATTTAACGGTGACAGTAAGGTCTATCAATTACAATCCCGTTCCGATGCTTCCGTGTCTGGAACAGCTACCGTAGTTGAGAATTCAGATGGAACCGCAACGGTGAATCTTAAATTGAACGGAACATCCTCGGGCAGTCACCCTGCACATATACATGCAAATTCTGCAGCCGAGAGCGGAGATATTATTGTAGACCTTACCCCTGTAGATGGTGCTACAGGAGAAAGCACCACTATTATTGCAACCAAAAAAGATGGTTCAAAAATCACCTATGCCCAGATTTTAGAACTAGATGGCTATATAAACGTACACCAAAGCGCTAGCGATCTAGGAACCCTTATCGCCCAAGGTGATATCGGAATTAACGAGCTATCTGGAGAATCCAAGGAATATGCCCTAAATAGTGTTGTTGTACCTACTATACAAGGCACCGCTACAATATATAAGCGTATTAGTGGAGCTTCCCTCCTAGAGATCCAATTGGAAGGTACGCCCGAAGATGGGGAACATCCCGCGCATATCCATGCCAATACGGCAGCAGAAAGTGGTGCTATAGTAATTTCGCTAGCTGCAGTTAATGGCGAAAGCGGAAAAAGCTGGACACATATTGAAGCAGATGATGAAGATAACGCCGTTACCTATGAGAATCTGTTAGATTATGATGGTTATATCAACGTGCATTTATCTAGTACCGAACTTGGAGTTCTTGTAGCCCAAGGAGATATCGGTCAGAATGAACTTACAGGGAACCAAAAATCCTATGATTTGGCTGCCGTGACCAACGCAGCAATTTTTGGAACCGCTACCTTTTCTGAAAGGGTAAACAAGGAAACCTTAGTTACCTTGGAATTGACCGGAGTGACTACAGGTGGAATTTATCCTGCACATATTCATATGGGCTCCGTGGCCAATGCCCCTGGTGCTATTATTGTTTCCTTAGCTAATGTAATTGGTGAAACAGGAATCAGTAAGACTAATGTTACCAAATTGGATGATGATGGTGCTTTGGATTATGAGGCGCTTTTAGCCATAGACGGTTATATTAATGTTCATTTGAGTGCTAGCGAACTTGGAACCTTAATTGCCCAAGGGAACGTAGGTGCCAACGTTAACTAAAAAAATAACTATTCCCCCAATTAAAGAAGCCTTGATTCATAAAATGAATCAAGGCTTCTATTTTTTTACAGTCGATTTTCATATAATACCTATATAATTCCGATCTAGATATTTAGCTCCAAAAAATTAATACCTTAATTGCTTACAATATTCATTAACCGAATTTTTAATTTCCATGAATGAACGAATTTGTAATAAAGTTTTTTCAAAGAGCTCAATTTTTAAATCCCTTTCCCGTTTTAAAGCACTAATTAATTCTAAATTGTTATTCTTTAAAGAGATTATAGATCGCTTTATTGCTTCCGATTTAGCAAACAATGAATACGTAGTAGGTTCATAAATGTACGAGCCAAATTGCTTTTCCAACTGTTGTAAATCCTTTTTGTTTCTTTCCAATTTTAAGACACAATGGCTAATAGACGAGCCAATGGAGGACCTATCTATCAAATTCCTAGAAATTGTTTGAACACTTTTCATGAGACAAGATTTTAAGGGTTAATGCGCTTTTTTTACTCTTATATCAATTATATTTTATATTGTTATAGTAATATACAACATATATCGTTGTATTCATATGCTCACACCCCCCATTTAACATTCATTTAATCAATACTTAACATACCAACAACCCATTCTACCCTATAAAAAGAGCGAAAAAACTTCCAAATTTCATTTTAAGGGACCTACACCCCCTATTATTTAAAATTTTCATAAAATTCTATAAATGCAATAAGGATATAGTGAAGTAAACCTGAGAACCTACGAAACACAAAAAAGCCCCGATGAGTACATCGAGGCTTGTATAGCTATCAAAAATAAAATCTATTAGCTTACCAGCTTATTTCCTCACTTTTACCATTTGGATAATTAACTGTACCTTTTTGGTCACAATCTCCATCACCAAAGTCCAATGAAGCTGATAACCCCTCTACCTCTAGAGCCAAAACCCCGGTGGTAATATAGGCGCAACCTATCTTTCCAGTCAGTGGAGTGTCGATCTTAAACTTATAAGTAGTTGCATTGCGGACTATATCCCAAGCTCCGCTACAGGAAACATCGGCTCCTTCTGTATTAAAATTATCTATATTCCAAGTATATATCTTGCTGCCCTTATGGGTGGTTACCAGATCGTTGGCATCTACGAACTTCATATTGGTGTCAATTGTAAATACCAGCTTATTAGCTTGTGAGAAATCGAATACCATGCTCTTAGTCCCTTCCAATACATAATTATTATAGGCAAAGGAATTAAAGCTTATTTCGAAACTACCTGTAGTACCTTCCGTATTTCCTTCCTTAGCGGTCAGGGTCAAGGTGCCATTTACCGTATTCCCATCTACTACACATTGGTTATAGACAACAGAAATACTTTTACCAACGAAACTTAAGGCGGCGCAATCGGTGTTGGTCTTATTGGTGGAGCCCACTTTATTAGTAATTAATAATTGTGAAAGCATTTCATCTAAGCCTTCGGTGGCACTATTGGCTTCCATTTGGACCTGCACCTCTTGGGAAGTAAGGCTTTTACTATAATCGTTCAAAGCATCATTACTACAACCGCTAAGCAAAAGCATCCCAAAACCCAAAAGTAATACTGAATATTTTTTCATTCTTTTTGTTTTATACATCTTTTTACTAACGCGCTAAAATAACACGAATTATGTTTTTAGCACAAAAAAGCCTAGAAAATCGACCTACTACCCTGTTTTGTAGGGTTTTACCTATAAATTCCATGAATTTTATCGATAAAATTTCGAATATCACGAAGAAAATAGTTCAAATTCTTTATAAATCCCGTTCAAAATAGAAGCTTATTAGCCTCCCTCCTACTTCTTAATAACCTTTAAGTGAACTGCTTAGCCAATTTAAATAGGAGGTGAAATTAATCGAGTTCAATCTGAAAATTGTTGAAAGCATCTTTATTATAGGACATCTTTTGTGTGCTGGGCGATATTGCAAAATGTGGTGAAAACGTACGCATGATCACTGTTTTCCCATCGGGTAGGAATTCCATGATCCGCAACCAACCTTCGCCCCCATTACCATGCCAACCTCCTCCCATGGCCTGGGCATTGAATGTAATCTGATTTATTTTTTTTCCTCCAGCATTCCTATCTATTTTATGTGCGGTATGCGCCTTAAAATCGTTTGGAGCACCTATATGTCCAGAAATCACCATTTGTACATTATTGGAAGGGGCCACTAATTTTTCCCAAATAGCTTTCCCATAATTACGATCTACTATCGGATAATTTTCCTTTTCTATATGTTCGTTTTTTGCATTTAAATAAGAATGGGTCAGTACCACGGCGGTATGGTCTTTAAATCGTTCCTGAGAAAGCACTCCATCTGCCCAGTTGAGTATGGTATCGCGAGGAGCGAATTCCAAATTTAAAAACAAGAACTTTCGTTGTTGTGGCGAAATAAATTCATAGGCCGCATTCTCCAAAGAGGGCATTAGGTCTATATTTTTTCCTGCTTCCCGCAAGGCTTTCGCATTTAGAAGGTTTCTATGAGATGGAAAATAGTTATTGTAGTTCGATTTCCGATTTTCCACGCTTTTATAGCCAAAATCGTGATTGCCAGCAGCCAAGATATAGGGGACTTTTCCATCCAGTCTTTCAAAGGCATGGGAAACAGCCCTCCATTGGTCTCTACTTGGAAGATTTCCATTTCTACCATCGGGCACCAACAGTTCGTTCTGCTCTACAAGGTCGCCTGTACACAATACCATTTTTATGTTTAGGGGGTCTATATTCTCACTTATCCAAGCGGTCATGGTTTCTAATATTCCATGATTTCTCTCAAACTTCACATAGGTCTGGGTATCAGGCACCAAGATAATGGACCAGGAATCTGGATGCGATAATTTTGGGGCCGAATAGGTTTCTTGGCCGTTGCTGAATTGGAATACAAATACAAGTGAAAATAATACGGAACAATAATGGAATAACTTCATTTCAGGTCGATTAAATAATTATACTATTGATAAGCTTATAAAAATGCCAATTTATAGTATTTTATTTGAAATGCCACCAAAAACACCTTCTAGGATTGAAATTGAACAATACAATTCCCCTAAGTTCCGTATCTTAATGAAATATAAAAAATGGGATCCTCCTAAATTTTAAATATCACCCTTTAAATTGGGGTTTAAGGTTTATTAATATCTATTTTTGCCAACTTTTCTATTACAAAACAATTGACAATGCCGTTGACCCAATCCAAGGACATATTACACACCCATTTAAAAAAATATTTTGGTTTTGACCATTTTAGAAGCCAGCAGGAATCCATAATTACCTCAGTTTTGGAAAAGCGAGACTGCTTGGTTATCATGCCCACCGGTGGTGGTAAATCGGTTTGTTTTCAGCTGCCCGCCCTAATATTCGAAGGGGTTACCTTGGTAATTTCGCCATTGATTGCCCTAATGAAGGACCAAGTAGATGGTTTGCGGGCCAACGGTATCCCTTCCGCATTTTTTAATAGCAGTCAATCTGGGGAAGAGCAGCAAGATATTTTAGATCAGGTAGCTAAAAGGGAGCTAAAATTACTGTATGTGGCTCCAGAAAGTTTGGCCGGACTCTCCCCTATCCTAAACCAGTCGCATATCAGTGCCATAGCGGTAGATGAAGCGCATTGTATTTCTTCTTGGGGGCACGATTTTAGGCCCTCCTATCAGCAATTGGGATTTTTGAAGAAAACATTGCCCCAAACCCCGATCATTGCTTTGACCGCTACTGCAGACAAGGCCACCCGACAAGATATTGTAAACCAATTAAATATCCCTTCTGCCCAACAGTTTCTAGCTTCCTTCGATAGAAAGAATATCGCCTTGGAAGTGCGTGCGGCTCACGATAGAGTATCCAAAATTTTGCGTTTTATAGAACAGCGACCCAACGAATCTGGAATCATCTACTGCCTAAGCAGAAAATCGACCGAAAATTTAGTGGGAAAACTGAAAAATAGCGGCATCAAAGCTGCCGCCTATCATGCGGGACTAAATTTCGACAATAGAAATAAGGTGCAGGAAGATTTTATATTCGATAAGACTCAGATAGTATGTGCTACCGTAGCTTTCGGAATGGGCATAGACAAGTCTAACGTACGATGGGTGATACATTATAATATGCCTAAAAATATTGAAGGCTATTATCAGGAAATAGGGAGGTCTGGAAGAGACGGTTTACCAGCCCGAGCCCTATTGTTCCACAGTTATGCCGATGTGATTCAACTTCGAAAATTTGCTGAAGGTGCTGCCAATGAAGAGGTGCAAATAGCAAAACTGGAACGGATGAAACAGTTTTCGGAAGCGCCTACCTGTAGACGAAAAATACTATTGAGCTACTTTGGGGAGTTTTTACAGGAAGATTGTGGGAATTGCGATGTCTGTAAAAACCCGCCACAATTTTTTAATGGCACCGTTATCGCCCAAAAAATATTGTCGACCATCGCCCGTCTAAAAGAATCCGAGCCCACGGGAACGGTCATAGATGTTTTACGCGGAGCGCAAAATGCATCCATATTGGATAAAAACTATCATCAACTCAGCACTTTTGGGATAGGAAAAGATATTTCTTGGAACGATTGGCAACATTATGTTATTCAAATTATTAATCAGGGCTATTGTGAAATTGCCTTTCATAAAAACAACACCCTTAGACTGACCTCCTTTTCAAAGGCGGTCTTATTTGGAAAGACCGAAGTGCGACTGAGCAAACCTGTAGATAAAGAAACTAAAGCGGCAGTAGAAAAGGAACAAAGGGCCAAGCCGATCGGAACAAATTCACTGTTTGAACGTCTTCGTAAATTGAGGTTCCAAATTTCTTTGGAAGAAAATATCCCAGCCTACCTGGTTTTTAATGATGCTACCTTAAAGGAATTGGAAGCCGAACGTCCCACCACTGAGGAAGATTTTATGCAGATCAATGGTGTTGGCCAACGAAAATTGGAAGTTTATGGGGATCAGTTCATTCAAGAAATAAAGGATTTTCAAGCGGAAAAAACGAAAAAAAAACAACGTAAATCCCACACCTTTAACGACACCTATGAATTGTATAAAGCGGGGAAGAGTATAGAGGAGATAGCCAAAATAAGAAAACTTAAATCCACTACCATATTTTCTCATTTGGCAAAATTGTATACCGACGGGAAAGAGGTAGACATTTTCCAATTTGTGGATAGAGCTGCTATAAACCAAGTAGCAAAGGCAAAAAAGGAACTGGAAAGTCCAGATGGACTAAAGCCTTACTTTGAATTTTTCGAGGAGAAAATGGAGTATTCCACAATTAGATTGGCACTTAGCGTTATAGAGAAAGAGAATATGGCATAGTTGATTTATATTATTATGGGCTAACCAGAATGTTTATTTTCAATACACCTGAAAACCTGTTTTACAATGTGTTATATAGTCTTAGTGAAAGCAACTGATTAATACATGCCCCTTGTTGCGTTCTAGGAGACTAAGGAGTCGCACCCTCAAGAATACACGTTATAACCACGGGAGGAATTCTACTCACTACTCGTGATAGTTATGGAGACTATCGATTACTGATTACGGAATTCTGACTACCTTCATATCTGTTTATAGAACATTAATTACGCTTATTTATAAAGTGATCGGTGTAAAACTTGACACAAAAGAGGCTATTAGTTTTTTGGAAAAAGCTTAGTATCTAGACCAGGGATTAGTTTTAAGGCGTTTTTATAATACACCTTTTTTAAGACCTCGTCAGGAAGGTCCAATCCGTACATGGCCCAAAAGGCATGGTATTTTTTATGATAGGGAAAATACTCGTCATCAGATTCCAACACCCTAAAATAGGTAGGAAACTCCTCTGGTTTCCAACTGTCCTTCCCAAATAGAATTCGATCTTGATATTTGGTGAAAAACTGATTAGCATTTCTTGGTTGTCGCCCTAATTCCGCAATAATAGCCCCTATACCTACGTACATATTTGGCATTTCGTCCAATAGCTTAGCTAAAGTCCCCAGATCGTTCGCATACCAACCCATATGTGCATTTATAAAGGTGGTTTTGGGATGGTTCTTAAACATATTGTGCTGTTCGGCAATGATCTGTTCCCAGGAAGCAGGATCGGTCGCTGAACGCTTTCGGCGGGGATGGGTTTTTAGTTCCAGCCACCGTTCATTATCTGAATTCACCTCGTCCCAAAACGGTTTAGGATCTGCGGAATGAATGAGTACAGGTACTCCTAGTTCCCCACATTTCTCCCAAATAGCAGCCAACCGTGGGTCGTCTATGGCTAGGCGCTTTCCTGCTGTATCGGTATTTCTCATACCTAGACTTTTATACACCTTTAAACCTTTGGCGCCATTTTTTATATCCTCTTCTAGTTGGGCAACTGCTTTTTCGGCCCAATCTGACGTGCCCACCCCATCAAAATCCACATTGGCAAAAACGACAAATCGATTCGGAAAATGGTTGTTTATATTTTCCACGGATTTTTGAAGTCGAGCACCAGAACCCCCGCTAAGGTTGACCATTACGGCCAAATTTAACTTATCCATATCCGAGACAAGTGGCGCAAGGTCCTGGCTAGGCATTTCATATTGATGTCCATGTACATCTATAAATGGAAACTTGGCCCTAGTGATTTCATTTCCAGGAACTTTAAGGGTAGAAACAGGATTGTACTCCTCAAAACCCATTTCTTGACCGACCATAAGATTAGCGGAAGTTATAATTCCAATCAAGAGTGAAGCGATTACAGTTTTATGATTCATGCTAACATTTAATTAAAAATTAAAAATATGGTTTAAAAGGGAGAATGAGGTAGAAATAATTTACTTTAAAAAACCCCTTGCATCACGATTTACGTGAAGAACATGTGCGATTCGGTTTTCTATCCCTCCGGTTTGCACTTTTGGTTTAGTCATTAAAACTGCCACATTTTCTCACTACTCATATTTCATATCTCAATACTTGGTACTAACTACTTTGTACTTAATACTACATACTATATTCCACCAACCTCAAATACTCCTCATACGTATCCACATCCGCTGTTTTTCCTTTGGGATCAATGTTTAGTAGTTTCTCTGTATGAAGTCTAATAATATCCCTAGCCCCAGAATCGGTGTTTAGCTGTTGTAGTTCCAAGAAATGTGATGCCCCAAAAATAGCAGGCACACCATTACCATGAGTATATTGGGTGGCTATTATACTATGATCAGTGCCGTCAAAGGCAGTTATCAATTGGTTTAAATAAGAAGTATCTATCAATGGTTGATCTGCCAACAATACTAAAATTCCATCATATTTTTCAGCAGGTGTCAAGATAGATCTAGTCGCAAATGCAATGGAACTCCCCAAACCAGATTCCCAATCATTATTCAGGATAATAGCTTCCTCTTTTAGTCCAACGCTATTTTTAATGGCATCGGCATTCGCGCCCAACACCACAAAAACATTGCTGCAATTAGACTCTTTGGCATTTTTTATAGCATTTCCGATTAAGGTAGACTTCCCCCAAGGCAATAGCTGTTTTGCAATTCCCATTCGGGAAGAGGCTCCTGCGGCCATGATCATTATGGCGATGTTGGATTTAATCGGTTTCATTAGTCGTGAATTCCTGAACTTTTATCCTTTAGGGGTATAGGCTCCTGCTTTCTGAGAACCGACAATATTTCAGCAATTATGGCAATTGCAATTTCTTGAGGAGTTTCTGCTCCTAAATTGAGTCCTGCTGGACCGTGGATACTATCTAAAAAATCATAGGAAAGCGTAGGACTGCGGTCCATTAATTCGTTAAAAAGCTTTTCCCTGCGGCTGTGCGGACCTAAAAGCCCTAGGTATAAGGGTTGCGAATCTTTTAATGTTATAAGATAGGCAAGGTCCTTGGAATAACTATGGTTCATTAGAACAATAGCGGTGCGATTATCTATGCTATTGACAGGGAATTCTTCAGGCAAAATCCCTAAAAACTCATGAGCTCCTACAAAGTCCATAATATTTTTTTCCTCAGCTGGATCCGCAAATATTGTCACTTCCCAACCCGTTAAGGTGGCCAAGGCATTTAATTGTAAGGCATCGTGCTCTGCACCAATAATAAATAGTTTGAAACAAGGTTTCATCTCCTGCTCAAACCATGCCATGGTTTCCGCTTTTTTAAAACCAGGAAACATCGGTAAAACGGCATCCCCAAAATCTACCGTAGAGCCAAACTGCTTGTTGGACCCTTCATTTTTATCAAAATAGGAAGTAACCTTAAAGTCGCGCCGCAATTTTAAGGTCTCCGCAAAAGCATCCAAAAATTTGGCATCGGGGCGAAAAGGTTCCAACAAGATATAAAGCACCCCCTCACATCCCAATCGATAGCGCCCATCATAGGTCATTATCTTGGCCGTTTGATCTTCAAATACCGATTGCGCCTGTCGCAATACTTCCTTTTCCACACATCCACCGCTAACTGCGCCTATCATATGCCCATCCTGTAAAATCAGCATACGAACCCCAGGTCTTCGGTAAGAAGAGCCGTCCAAAGCCACAACTGTTGCCAAAACGCATTTCTGAGCTTTTAGGGTAGCTTGTTGATATGCCTTAATAATTTTTTTGAGTTCGTGTGTCATAATTACAAAAGTTGTCTTGTTGGGACAAAGGGAACCGATTCTCCGGCTTTGTAAAATTCTTGCTCTGGATCCAAAACTATAAATCCATCTGTAAGCGCCAGACTGGTAAGATCACCAGAGCCGTTTTCTTTTACTTGGGAGGCCAACATCTGTCCATTATCAAGTTTCAGTTGCACCCGTAGCAGTTGTGTTAAATCACCTTTAATAGGAATTTCCTCCTCTAAAATCACAGAAATTGTTGGATTGGGAAGCCCTAGGGAAGATCGCAACCAGTCTTTAAAATAAACCTGATAATTGGCAAAAGTAGATGCCGGATTTCCTGGAAAGGAAAATACTATAGTCCCCGTTTCGGGCCGAACTCCAAACCAAAACGGTTTTCCCGGTCTTTGAAGCACGCGGTGAAATACTTTTTCCACTCCCAATTCTTCCAATACCTCTGGGATATAATCGTATTTTCCTTTAGACACCCCACCACTTAGCAGTACTACGTCGTAATTGTTTAAGATAGTGGCGAGTTCCTTCTTAATTATTTCTTTGTCGTCGGCAAGGTGATATTCCCCCGGAACAATACCTTCCTGAGATAAGGCGCCGAACAAGGTGTGTATATTGGATTTGCGTATTTGATGTGGCAAAGGTTGCTCCTTAACTTCCACCAACTCATTTCCAGTAGATATAATTGCAGTTTTGGGGAGCTTTTTTACCATTAGGGTCGACTTCCCCACTGCGGCTAAAATGCCAATTTCCGAGGCGGTAATCCTAGTGTTTTTTTGCAGCACCAACTCTCCCATTTTTCGGTCACTGCCCTGAATATGAATATCCTGGCCTTTTGATGGGTTCTTAATTAAAGTTGCCCAACCGTTTTCTATAACCAAATGCTCGTACATCACTACGGCATCCGCGTTGTCCGGAACAACAGCTCCCGTCATTATTTCTATAGCCTGCTCCTTATTACCCAATAATTTAGCGGCCATCCCAGCAGGAAGTATCCCTTCCAGTTTAAAAGTGGTCTGTCCGGCAACTATAGCTTCATAATTTATGGCAATTCCATCTTTGGTTGCCCTATTAAAAGGTGGGAAATCTCTGTCGGCAATGACTTCTTCTGCCAAAACCCTTCCCATAGCAATTTTTAATGGGATTTGTTCCGTGCCATAATCCTGTTTGTGGTCTAAAACCTTTCCGTACGCTTCTTTAAATGAAATCATAGTTGCAATTTACGGAATCTTACCAACCGCAGGTCAATGTTATTATTATTGAAGCGTCAAAAGTTTATTTATTCCTCCTTCAACACTAAACAAGGAAAGCTTACTGTATTTTTCCTGTACTATTTTTAATCCGATGCCACTTCTTTTTCCCGATTGGCAGATAAAGTAAATGGGTGTCCTAGAATCGAAGTTTACGTCGGACTCCATAAGTTGGTTCAATGGAATGTTTATGGCCTTGATTTCCTTCGATACAAAATCCATAAACTCTTCCCTGCTCCTAACATCTATAATTTGAATGTCTTTTTTAGTTGCTAGCAATTGTAGAAATGCTTCACAACTTATGGTTGGAATAGCGTCACAGCTTTCGTTACCATAAGATTCTTTTAACTCCTTTATAGTCCTGTTTTCAGGATTTACTTTGAATTTTATAGTTTGATAACTTTGCGACAATCCATTGAACAATAGTAATTTGCCTGACAGCACCTCCCCTATTTCAGCAACCACCTTAACGGCTTCCAAAGCTTGAAGCGAACCGATAATTCCCGGAATTACCCCAAGAACTCCATTGTCGTTACAGTTAGGAATTTCATTTGGGGAAGGCATGTTCGGGAATAAACATCTGTACGTTGGCCCTCCCTGAAAGTTGTACACGCTAAGTTGTCCCTCAAAACCCTGAATAGCTCCTGAAACAAAAGGTTTGTTTAGAATAACACAGGCATCGTTTACCAAATATCGAGTGGAAAAATTATCCGAACCGTCAATAACAAGATCGAACTTCGAAATAATATCTAAGGCGTTGTCTCTGTTGATAAAAGTGTCGAATGTTTTAAAATGGGTCCCTGAATTCTGGGATTTTAAATGTGCCACCAGTGTTGCCAATTTCGATTTTCCCAAATCAGCTTCGGTATACAATACTTGTCGTTGTAAATTTGTAATCTCAATCTTATCCTGGTCAATTACACCTAGGGTCCCTACCCCCATGGCATTAAGGTATGACAGTGCCGGAGTTCCTAGACCGCCTGCACCAATTACCAATATACTGGCATTTTTCAATTTGTGTTGGGCTTCCGGACCAAAATCCTTTAAGTTGGTCTGCCTTTGATATCTATCGAGTTCCATTAACAGAAATTCTTGTAGCCGTTTTTATAGTACCAATTATCATTTACATTATATTGATCCGCAATCTACAGCACCTCACAATTACCATTGTTGAATCATTTTTTTTGCCTAAAGCTGGCGTATTTCAAGATAATTTCATCAACACCTTCTCGTAATCCTCCTTATAATTGGCATTCAACAGCACTTCCTCATTTTGAGGAACTACAAGATGAATATCCCCGTTGATCAAAAATTTACGCGGACAAGACCCATTCCCAGCATTTAAATAGGCCACGGACTTCTCTAAACCTTCCGGCTCCCAAATAGCACAGAGCGGTTCAGGTAAGCCGCTTTCCTCTGTAGCAAAGGCCGTTGCCAATTTAGTGCAGTCTCTTTCCCTGATTAATTCTTTCAAGGCGGTTTGATCTATCAACGGTAAATCGCAGGCCAATACCAACCAACTTGCTTTAGGGTTCAGGTGATGGGCGCTTAAAAGGCCATTGTAGGGTCCTTTGTATTCGTTGCGATCTACAATAAGGTTATACTCTTGAGAGAATTCCGGTACTTGCTCTTCCCTAACGCTCATATAGGTAGTGTGGCATAGCGTTTTTAATAGTTTGTACAGGTATTCGCGTTGTGGCATTCCATGATAATCGATCATCCCCTTATCGATACCCATCCTGGTACTTTTTCCTCCGGAAAGTATAAGTCCGTATATTTTTTCAGAATTCATAATAGCAATTTTCTTCACGAACTAACCCCCAATAGAGGTCATGGAACTTTGGAATATTCCAGCGTATTTCTCCTGTTCCTCAAAACCTGTTTTAGACCTACTCCCTATAGCCTTAAGGATATGTTCTACAATCCCTTCCTCAACATTCTCCCCTCTCATAATATCCCTTAAATTCAATCTTGGTTTTCCATAAAGGCAGGTAATAACATCTCCAGTTGCAGATATTCTCAGGCGATTACAACTCCCACAAAAAGTTCTGGAAAAAGAAGGAATCAACCCAAAGGTGCTTTTATGTCCCTTAATTTGGTAATTTATAGAAGTAGAAGTCTTTGGTGAGTCAAGCTTGGTGATTTCAGGGAATTCTGTTTGTATATGCGCAAGTATTTTCTTATAATCCCATGTAATGGTCGTAAAGGCTTTACTGCCACCATTAAAAGGCATCTCTTCCAAAAACCGAACGGATACCGGATAATGGCGCATCAGCTTTAAAATAGGAATTATATCCTGAATATTCTGATGCTCCAAGGCAATGAAATTGATACGCACGTTAAACCCTTCGGCAATTAGTCGTGTGAGATTATTATAGACCGTGTCATATTGGTCTCTGCGGGTAACTTTTTCAAAAGTATCCTTATCAATGGCATCCAAACTAACGTTGATATTAAGGATCCCGAGCGACTTTAGTTCCGCTATATAAGGGCCAATCAAAGTGGCATTAGTGGTTATAGAAATATCCTCCAATCCCTTTAATTGCGAAAGTTTACGTAAGAATACCATTAAATCTTTCCTTACAAAAGGCTCTCCCCCCGTAATCCTAATTTTATCGATGCCCTGTTCTACCATTATTTCACTTAACCTACATAATTCTTCTATGGTAAAAAGATGGTTCTTTTGGGCAAAATCTATTCCTTCCGAAGGCATGCAATAATTACATCGCAGATTACACCGGTCGGTGACTGCCAGGCGTAAATAATTAATTTTTCTATTATGGTTGTCTACTAACATCTATAACTATTTTCGCTTTACCCGCCACTTACTGGCGGAATGAGTGCAATTTCATCAAAATTATCGATAATAGTATCATCATCCGCATAGGAATTATTTACAGCAATGGCCAAAGAGGACAGTTTCTTTAGTTCTGGATACATCTTACCCAAATATTCTTTTAGTTCTTTTACGGTTTTGGTGCTTCTTGCGCCAAATTCACTGGAACTGGGCATGGATAAGGTGGAACTTCCTACGATGTCCTTAGTAATTCCAAATAGTAATATCGTCATATTAACCAATAATTGATTTTGCTGGAACTTTCATTAGTTCCGGAAATTTTGAAAACGGTTGTGCAGTAAATCTATTGCCAGTAGCAGCTTTTAATGCGTTGGCCACCGCAGCTCCTGCTGGCGGAAGAGTGGGTTCTCCCAAACCTGTGGGCGCCATATCATTTTGGATCATATGTGCTTCTACCACAGGTATTTCTCTCATTCTAATTAAACGATACCTATCATAGTTTTGTGATTGGGGTTTTCCGTCTATAAACTCGAGATCACCATACATTGCATGGCCAACACCATCAATTACTCCCCCTTCAATCTGGTTAAGTGCCCCTAAAGGATTTACCACTATTCCGCAATCTACCACACAGGTTACTTTTTTTACAACAGGAATGCCATTTTCTATCTCCACATCGGCAACCTCAGCAACATGGGAATTATGGCAATAATACGCGGCAAATCCTTGGTAGGTTTCCGCTCCTTTTTTTCCCCATCCAGATTTCTCAACAGCCATTTTAATGACTTTTTCCATACGTTCTGGGGAATATTCTATACGCTCATCCGTAGTGCCCTTTACCTTTTGCAGAAGATCTAATCGCAATTGTATACGGTCCACTTCCATGGTTTCTGCCAACTCATCAAAGAAACTTTGCTCTGCAAAGGCCAAGAAATTGGTGTAGGGTGCTCGCCATGCACCTGTAGTTATATTACTCTTATAACTGGCTACATCTACCTGGTAATTGGCTATGGCACCTGCAGGAAAGAAATTAGGTATCAGTCCGTACATGTTTCCATTAATAGCCGCTTCCTTTAAATAGTAGGCCGTGACCTCTCCATTTTTAACTGCAGCTTTTATTCTATATTTTATTGCAGGACGATAGGTCCCTGCAGTCATATCATCCTCTCGGGAATAAATTAATTTCACCGGTTTTTTAATAGTGTTGGAAATCTCAGCCGCCTCGTACACAAAGTCGCCATACAGCCTTCTACCAAATCCACCTCCCATACGGGTCATTTCCAGATGTACTTCCTTAGCATCCCGTCCTAACATACCCGCAACAGCGGTTGCTGCAAACTCAGGGGTTTGTACAGGCCCTACCAAATGTATTTTATCACTGGTTACATTGGCGAAAAAATTCATAGGTTCCATACAGTTATGAGGCAGAAAGGGCGATTCATAAGTGCGTTCTAGAATTTTATCGGCCTGGGCAAATGCTTTCTCTATATCTCCGTCTTTTCTTAAGGTATTAAATTTTTTACCATCCAATAATCCCAACAATTGTTTGTCTTGATAATCCGTACTTTCTAATGGCGTATCCTCAACCCAAATTGCGTTTACCGCCTCCTTAGCTTTTAGGGCTTCCCAGGTGGTTTTTGCAATGACCACCACCTTATCACTGTTTGCCAAAGCCACGGTCCAGTTATTACTTTCTCCGGAAGTAAGTGCCTTTGCCTTATCTCCTATCCTGATTACATCTATAACCCCTGGCATGGCCCTCGCTGCTGTATCGTCATAAGATTCCAATCGCTGACCAAAAGCAGGTGGCCTAACAACGGCGGCATATACCATCCCGTCTACCTTATAATCGAGCCCAAAAAGTGGTTTCCCAGTAACTATATTATTCAAATCCACATTGGGTGCATCGGTACCAATAATTTTAAAATCCTTATGGCTTTTTAGGGTAACGTTTTCTGGGACTTCTAACAAGGCAGCATCCTTAACCACATCGCCATACCCTAAGGTTTCCCCTTTGCCGTTTGTAATTACACCTTCTGAGGTAGTACAGCTTGATGGATCAACACCCCACTGTGCAGCAGCGGCATTTACCAACATCTGTCTTGCCGTAGCGCCAGTTTGTCGTAAAGGTTCCCAGCCTAATCGGATAGATTGACTCCCACCAGCGAGTTGACGGGTAAAGTTTTCGGTATCCAATATTCCCTGTTGGACATATACATTATTCCATGCCACATCCAATTCCTCTGCGATTAACATGGGCATGGCCGTTTTCACCCCCTGCCCTATTTCTGGATTGGGAGAGAAAATGGTTACCGCTCCATTATCCGCAATCTTTATAAAAGCATTAAAATCGTTGAAATTTAGCTTTGAAATATCTATAGGAGGTTTTACTTTGGGCTTACAGGCAGTAAAAAGGTTGAAGCCAATTAGAATTCCACCTCCAACTAGGGATGAAGTTCTAATAAAATCCCTTCTGTTGAATGCTATTGCGGATGTTGACATAATTTTTAGATTTTTATCCCTTCGTAAAAAGGGACCAATGATTTTTGTAGTTGTTGATCATTCCAGATTAGATACTAGCGACTCCTTTGTTTTTAGCCGATTTTGCTGGCCGCCAGTGCCACCGCCTTATGAATTCTAACATATGCCGCACATCTGCAAATATTGCCGTGCATGGCAGATTTTATTTCTGCTTCGTCCGGGCTGGGATTTTTGTTTAAGAATGCCGTGGCCGTCATTATCTGTCCAGCCTGACAGTAGCCACATTGAGGTACATCCATTTCCTTCCAAGCCAACTGTACCGGATGATCCCCGTTATCGGATAAGCCTTCTATAGTAGTTATTTCCTTTCCGTCCAATAAAGAAATGGGGAGAGAACAACTCCGAACGGCATTCCCATCCATATGGACGGTGCAAGCACCGCATTGGGCTATTCCGCAACCAAATTTTGTGCCTACTAAATTCAAATGGTCCCGAAGCACCCAAAGTAAGGGGGTGTCTTCTGCTACTTCTACACTTTGAGGGATTCCGTTTACTGTTAAATTATAAGTTGGCATAGTTTTTATTTAGTTAATTTCCATCAATACCTTACAAGTTAATAAATTTATAAATAAAATAAACCAAATTAACAGTTTCTTAAGTGCACAACTATTCCTAAGTCCACACTTTAGACCTAGCCCCCTTTACACACTAGACTTATCTAAATAACAATATACCTGTGGATGTAGCCATAAAAAAGAGGCTGGCAAAAAAGAAGTGATTTCTTTGTTCAATAATTTTTTGATGGTGTGCTTTTTATCCTCTCCGGTAAGCAGAAGAATAATTTTTTTAGATTGTAAAATAGTGGCCATCCCCATGGTGAGGCCATAACTAGGTTTGTCCGGCATAGATTCTGCCATGCTACTCATTAAGGAAGTTGGACTAAGTTCTGCGATATGGCAATTTGGGATAAGATGGTTGGCAGGTTCATTAAAGCCAAGATGCCCATTTTTTCCCATTCCCAAAATACAAATATCTATAGGTCCCCGTTCTTGGATCTCATTGTCCATACGGTCACATTCCTTTTTTGCATCTACTGGACTGCTATCGAAGGAGATATACCTTTCTTCCGTTATTTTTAGCGGATCCAAAAGATAGGTCTTAAGATGTGTTTCTGAAGAATTGGGACCGCATCCAGGAATCCCACCCCACTCGTCCAGTTTAATAATTGTTAATCTCTCAAAAATCGCTGCCTCCTTCTGGTAATGTGCAGCCATTTTTTTATACAGCCCTAAGGTAGAAGTTCCCTTAGACGGACAAAGTAGTTGCTCTGGATTGTCCCTAAGTTCAGATATTAGACGCTCGAAGGCCATTTGAGTCATTTTTTCATAATCGGAGCAATAGTGTATTTCCATATAAAGTCCATGTTTTAATGTCCATTAGAATTGTAGCGTAATTCCCCGAAACATAATTAGTTCTCCACTACATTATATAGACATACTAATTAAAAACCTACGTTTTTTTACCAATACTACATAAGGATTAGCATTCGATAAATTAAATAATGCTAGCTACTAGGTAATCTACAAAAAAATTGTGAATAAAGTCCTTAACAAATATTAACATCAATTTTTAATTCAATTATAATTTTAAATAGTTTTGTTCGTTGTGTTTGTTGAACCTAATAAATTGCGAAAATGAAATTTTACACCAAAATAGCTGCTATATGCTTTACTATAGCCTTGTTTGTATCATGTGGTAATGCCGATGATGATGTTAAGTTTGGGATTAATCCCGGTGGGGATTTGGGACTGGGCAAGCCTGTGGACAAATGTTTAAATCTCGGAGATGGGGAGTTGGTACTATCGATTCAAAATCAATATACTACCTTACCGGGAAAGATCTCTATATTCTTTAAGGTATCGGATACCGAGGGCAAACCCGTATCGGGGCTAAATGCCGAGCAATTTACTATTTACGAACAAGGAAGGAACGACGCTTGTTTTAATAAGATATCTCCTTCTGAGTCCTCTGCTAGGATTTCTCCAAACGCCCAAATA